>VGYL01000467.1 GCA_016872975.1 Planctomycetota bacterium | reverse complement strand
CGGAGAAAACCGGGGTCTCGTACAGAAAGCACGGGCGAATCCTGCGCGCCAGTTCGGCGGCAGCGCTCGCCGATCCGTGTGCCTCGTAATCCATCCTGGCGGCGACGCCCAGCTCATACATCAGCTCCGCCACGGCCTGCACCGCCCCGTCCGGTTCCTGCCCGAACGCATAGTACTCGTTCTGCATACGGGACCACTCGTACGGATCGGAGAACACGGCGGTGTGCGTACCGGTGATCGATCCGGCGGTATCCTCGTACGTGAACGAGCCGGCCCCGCGGTACGGCCACTCGTGATATCTCATGATCTGGGCAAAAGCCGTCGCCACGCAGCCCGTGGGAGCCCGGCCATCATAGTTTTTCGCCGCCTGAGCCGCCGGCGGGCAGAATTCGTTGTAGTGATTGCCCTGGTCCCAGGCAGTCGCCAACAAGGGACCGATCACCTCGGCGCCGGTACCGCCCAGAATCTGCAAGGCAGGCGGCCTATCCCACCCGGAAAGGGCCGGCACCGGCCCGGCCACGATCTCGGCGTTTCTCCGGCCCTGCGCGAGCAGGAGATGATGAAGCGCATTGCCCTCCGGCGTTCTGAGATCCGGACTCCCGGAGAGATCGAAGGCCACGACCGGCCGGAGCCGACGATCGCTGTTCATGAGAATATAGCCGCGTGGCTTCAGATGGATGAGATAGAAAGACGGCTGCGATGCGTCCAGCACCAGCCGCTCGACGTCCCCGATCTCCAGGATGAGATCCTGCCCCTGCCGGCCACGAAGGGCCAGGGGATTCGCCTGCAGCCAGGAATCCGCGGTGTGCCGCGCTTGCTCCGGCGATACCGTCTGTCCCGGCGCGCCCGCCGTGCCAATCAAGCAGATGATCCAGACCAGTTTTCCCATCGTTCTCCTCTCGCTTGGCGCCGGCACAAAGAAAGGGAGTCCCGGCACAGCCTTGCCCTGTCGCGGCCTGATCGCCCTGGGCGAGACTGGATCCGAGCCGGCAACCCTAATGGGTTTTGACGAACAAAACCGATAATCCCCGATCACCCATCGTTGGGTGCCATGTCTACGCCTCGTAGACATGCTCGACTCGATCAGCAGAACATGCCTACGCAAAGCCGTAGGCATGGCACGGGGCTCCCAACCGCGATGAATCGCGTTTGGAGACCCCACCCAGTCGTTACCGAATCTGTTCGTCAGAACTCATTGGATGTGATCCGGGCGCTGCGATCAACCAGGCGGATCGCCTCAGTCCCCCTATTAGACCCGCCCGCCGGCCCCCTGTCAAGCGCGAAGGGGTGTACGAGTTCTTGCGGTCCCCCGGGGCAGCGGAGGTGTGGTCCGGCGGGGGCCAAGGAAAAGGGGACATTCTACTTTTCCCCCTCCGGGCAAGGAAAAGTAGAATGTCCCCTTTTCTGGTGGCGGCGTTCATGCAGTACAGCACATGACCGTACGGAAACGTCATCGGGTCATTTGAGCAGCTTGACGGCGGCCCTGGGCCGGACGTGCGCCTGTGCGGCGAGTGCCCGTTGCGGATGGGCCGCGAATCGGTTCCTCGCCCAAGCCAGGAGATCCCTCAGTAAGCCGGGCTTGAGGTCGTCGATCTGCATTTCGCCGCGACGGTGGTGCAGCGATCGGGTGACGTTGTCCCGATGCCCAGCGGCGACATCGACGAATCCCGTCGTTCCCCAAGCGGGACTCGCACAATCTGTTCGTTTACGCGGATCTTGCGCCGGGTTGCCGTCCCATCAGGCACTTCTCATTTACCGGCAGGACCCTATTTCAGGACGCGCACATCTGTAATTCCCGTCACCAGAGCAACACCCTGTGGCTCCCGGCGTCGCCCGGCCTCCGTAGTTCTACGTATTTTTCGCCCAAGCCGCGTCAAACCTTGTTTCCAGGCAAAGTTCGCCCCCCGCGACGCCGAAAAGAGAACCAGTTTCCCAGAATCGGATGGCGCCGCTGCGAGCCGCCCGAAGGTAGGACAACCCACAGAAGGAAACCGTGGAGGCATCCGCCATGGAATTGCGGACGCCCGGTCACAGCGCCACGCTCAGCCGGTTCACGTGGACCCCCGACAGGGGGCTCGACGGGAGCCGCACCGCCCTGTGCGCGGAAGATATCATGAGCAAGGACGTGGTTACCGCCTCGCTCGACGACACGATTCGCGCGGTCGCCCAGCAAATGGCGGACCGCAGCGTCTCCTGCATCGTCGTCACGGCCAAAGGACGCGTGGTCGGCATTCTGACGGAGAAGGACATGCTCCACGCGGTGGCGGGAGGCGGCACGGAGTTCTACCGCCGCGGCGTGTCGGAGCAGATGTCCAGTCCCGTGCATACCATCGGCCCGGACACCTCTGTGCTGGAAGCCGACCGGATGATGGAGGTCCGGTGCATCCGACGGCTGCCCGTCGTCGAAGACGGACGGCTCCTGGGCATCGTCACCCAGACGGACATCACCCGCGCCTCGATTTCGCTCCACTCGCTCGGCTGCGTCTCGGAGGTCATGTCGACCCACGTCGTCACCGTGCCGGTCGAAGAAATGGCCCTGGAAGCAGCCCGCCGGATGTCCTGTTCCAATGCGTCGTGTCTGCTCGTGATGCGCGGCCAGACCGGCGCGGGCCTTCTCACGGAAAAGGATCTTCTCAAGCGCGTCATCGCGCTGCAGAAGGACCTGAAACAGACCCGTATCCTCGATATTATGTCTCTTCCGGTCGTGACGGTGCCCCCCCACTGTTCCCTTCTCGAGGCCAGCAAGAAAATGGAAGCGCAGCATTTCCACCGTTTGCTGGTCGCCGAGGGCCAGACGATCTACGGGATGGTAACCCAGAGCGACATCCTGGGGGCGATTCGCCGCTCGGCGGAAGCCGCGGCCTCCCAGCGGCGCGTCCTGCACGAGCAGTTGTCCGACCTGGTGCAGCGTGCCATTCGGGATTTGCAGCGTGTGCGAGACTATCTCGGCGAGATCCCGCACCCGTCGGGCGGCGCCGGTCTGCCGGCGCGCCCGGTTCCCTCCCCCCCGGCGCAGACGGTCCCCTGCGCCGCCGCGACGACGGAGGAATCATGATGGGCCTGTGGATGTGCCGGCAGCCGGACAGCTTGGCGCCCTGGGACCTTGACCCGCGTCGGGTCGGATCGTACGGTCGCGCCATCGGACTCGATCTTCTGCTGGAGTCCTGCAAAATGGGGAGTTGGGCCTATTATTCTTCTCGGAAACCCGCTTCCCGTCCCGGCCCGGAGGCCGCACCGGGGCGGTTGGGGGCCGAGTTCGAAAGAAAGAAATCGGGAAGCGGATTGATCTCCCCGTTGGCGCGGTGTCCGAGAAGAATCCGCCGCCGGCCCGGCCGGCGCGGGCGGCCGCAAACGGGGCCCGACCCGCTTCCCGATTCCTTTCTTTCTCAAGTAGGCCTAACTCCCCATTTTGCAGGACTCCAGTTCCTATTCTGGATGGGCAAACGGAGACCCGAGGTGCCGACACGGTACCCGTCTTACCGTAGCCGGGAAGCGAGAGCCTGGCGGAAACGCAAGCGCGGATTCAGACGTGGGGCCTGAATTCTGCCAGGTACTCGCAGCGCGGCCTTCGCCCGCAACCAAAAAGATCTCCGAATATGTGGTAGAAGTTGCTGACAAAGACTCTATCACGCTGGTGGCCGTCCCCAAGATCCTCTGTCTTGGGGCGGCCTTCCAGTACCGCCGGCAACACCCGGCCCGGCGCCTCGGCTCACGGCAGGCGTCGCGGCGGGACACGAAGCGGAGCCGCGGTCGGGTAGAACTCCTTGCGGAACACGTCGATCAGAGGATCGGTCAGGTACTGGAGGGAGAAGTACATAGCGCCGCGGGCGCCCTGCAGGCGGCAGAGGTTGTGCTGGCGACGGACGAGGTTGACGTCGCGCGGGACGGACTTGCCCTCGACGTCCTGGTAAAGCGACAGACCCGGGATGATCCGCTGCAAGGAGGGATCGACCGTTTTCCACTCGGCGATCTGACGCGCCAGCTCGACGGAGTCCTGGGTATAGGCCATCGGCACGACGAAGTCGATGGACTTCTCGCGGAGCCAGCGGGGCCATTCCTGATACGCCGCCTCGGCCGACTCCCGGGTGGTCATGACCGCGGCGCTCACCTGCACGTGGGGCTTGAGGCCCTTGGCCCGCCGGTAGACATCGCGAACCAGCTCCGTCACACCGAGCTTGCGGAACTCATCCCATTGGGCCATGCGGCGTTTCCATTCGGTGAGCGTGAGACGGTGCTTGCCCCGGGGCACCAGCGGGCTGCGGCCGGTCGAGCGGATGACCTCCTCCCGATTGAGATAGCGGCCGGTGCCGGCAAAGCCGGTGATGCGCTGCAGGGCCGACACCACCATCGATTTGGTCGGCCCGTCGATGATCAGCAGCCGGCCGCCCTGGCGCACGAAGGCCTCCAGGAGAGCGGCCGTAGCCCCGGGAATGATGTACACCGACGGCAGGACCAGAACGCCTTCGCTCGGCAGCTTGGGAATACTCTCGGCGGGAATGGAAACGGGCCGAAAGCCCAGCCGCAGCAGAGCGACCCGCGTGGTCTCCAGGAAGTTGTTGCCGTACTGGGCGCGGGTTTGGGCCGTCGTCGTCAGGTGGATCGGGCCCCCGCCGGCCGTCCACATGCCCAGCGCGAGCTTGATCGTCTCGGCTACCGCCGGCGGCATCTCGTTCTCCGCATGCCAGTTCAGCAGCAGCACCGTCCCCTTGCCGAGTTTGTTGAGGGCGATGGCGGGCGTGCCGTCGGAGAACTCGGCCAGGACCGTCGCGGTCGTGGGCTTGATCAGCGGATTGCCGGTGATCCGGACGCCGGTGGGATACGTCGTCAGACGCGACCCCGTCATCGGCTCGAAGCCATACCGGCGGGCGAAGGTCTCCTGGCAATACGTGCAGTAACACTGATGTGGCCCGTAGCGAATGTAGTCCAGGTGGAGGCCGTCCAGATCGTACTTGCGGAGACATTCGATCATCAGATCGCTCTGGAAGCGTCGGACCTCGGGCTTGCTGAAGTCATACCAGAGCCGCCCCGCGCCGTCCTGCACGGCCCACTGCGGGTGCTTGTCCAGCACATGGCGGACTTCCTGCGCGCCGTACGAGCCGTTGACAAACCAGGCATGCACCTGAATCCCGCGTTTGTGGCATTGCTGGACCATGTAGCCCAGCGGATCATAGCCCGGTTGCACCCCCTCGCCCATCGGGCAGAGGCTGCTTTGGAAGAACGCCTGGCCGCCCCAGTACCACACGAGCACGAAGGCCGTGTTCAGATGGGCGCGCGCCATTCTGTCGATCAGGGCATCCGCGGCGGCGGGCGTCTTGATGTCGATACCGTGGACCCAGGTCCCGCGCAGCCGCGGCCGCTCGACGCCCACCGCCGCGCAGGCCGGCAGCAGCAGAACCGCCCCTAACGACGCCAAACAACCTCTCATCGAGCATCTCCACAGATGTCCAACCCTGTTGTGCAACAACCTTCCGAGAGAATAGCACAAGAGCGGAGCGAATGCGACAGATTTCCCCCGGCCCGACTGCCTTGGAATAGGGGATTTCCTGAAGAGGCTTTCAGGGTTTGGCTGAGAGCCAAGGGCACCGCGCTGGACGTAACAAACGTGTGGTATATGCCTGATGGGCTGACGCGAGGCTGCCGGGAGTGCCTTGTGGAGCCATAACGGGATACCCACGTCGGGTTCGATATGGCTGTCTTCATGCGCCCCCCTGACATAGAAACAGCTTGCCTTTTTTGCTTTCC
>VGYL01000466.1 GCA_016872975.1 Planctomycetota bacterium | reverse complement strand
CCGCTCGATGGACAGACTGGCCTCGAACTGCGGCACGGCGGCCGTGAGCTTGGCGAGCATCCGCTCGAAGTCATACCGGATGGCCTCGGGGTCCTGTCCCGGCAGGGTGCGGATGTCCACCCCGAGCGTGCAGCGGTCGGGCACGACGTTCAACGCCTCGCCGCCGTTGATCGTATTGATGCTCATCGAGGACTTGCCCAACTGCGGATGCGGCGGAAAATCGATCCGGTAGTGCTCCAGCTCGTCGAGCACGCGTTTCATCGCGCCGATGGCGTTGACGCCGCGTTCGGCCATCGAGCTGTGGACCGACTTTCCCTTGGTCATAATCTTGAGCCAGAACAGACCCCGATGGGCGGTGACCACAGCCAGATCGGTCGGCTCCGGCACGACGATGCCGGCCAGATGCCGGAGGACAGAGGGCAGCGGACTGAGGGCAGAGGACGGTGCTGTCCTCTGGCTTGCGTCCTCTGAGATCTGTCTTCCGTATTCCGCCTTCTGCCCTCCGAAATGGTCCTGCATGAACCGCAGCACACCGGCACTGTCGGTCTCTTCGCCCGCGGTGGCGGCAAAGACAATGTCCCCTTGCAGGCTCGCCTGCGAATCCACGACCGCACAGATCGCTGCGATGGCCGCGGCGGTCGGGCCTTTCATATCCACCGTGCCGCGGCCGTAGATCCTGCCGTTTTCCTCCTGGGCGTCGAAGGGCGGATGCTCCCAGGCTTCGTCCCCCGGGCCGACCACGTCCAGATGGCAGACGAACAGCAGGGCGGGGCGCCGGCCGGCGGATTTCACATGGGCGATCACGTTGGCGCGGCTGCCATCCCATCGATCCACCCGGCAGTCGACGCCGTGTTTCCGGAAGTGGGTGGCAATGACCTCCGCGGCCGCCGCCTCACCGGTGCTTTGGGTGGATTCCGCCTGAATCAACTGCTGCAACAGCTCTTTCACCATGGTTGCTTTCGTTGCGACAAGTCCTGGATTCTGTGCCATGGCCTGGGATACCGGACGCAAGGCTGCGCCCCCGAAGGGCTTCTCACGGTCCTCCGAACCAGGCGTCCCATGGTTGTAGCAGATTCCCCGGGGATCGTCCAGGCCTTGCGTCGGCCCCTCCCGGCGGCAGTCGCCGCCGCGCCCGGCATGTCACGGGCAAAAAAACGCGCCCGGCGTCCCAAATTTTTTGATTGCAGAGCCGCCGTCTGCCGCAGATAATACGCGGCTCATGACTTTGGTTTTGGGCCGGGGCGGCGGAGGCCCGCTCGGCCGGGGCCAAAAGGAGAATACATGGGACCCACGTTGAATGGTCTGATAAAACTTCAGAGTGTTGAGAATCGTCTGCGGGCCGCCAAGGCCAAGCTCACCCGGAGCCGCCGGAGCGTCATCGTCCAGGAGAACCAGGTCCGCAGCCTGCAGAGTGCTCTCGAAGCCAAGAAGGAAGAGCTGCAACTGACCAAAGTCCAATCGAATCGCCTCGAGTTGGAGCTCAAGAGCCGGGATGAGGAGGTCAACAAGCTCCGCGCCGCCCTGAACACCTCCAAGAGCAACAAGGAGTACGCCGCCGTTCTGACCCAGCTCAATACCACCCGCGCCGACAACACCAAGATCGAGAACCAGATCCTGGACCTGATGAAGGCGGTGGAGACCGACGAGGCGGAGTGCGAGAACATCCGCCGGCAGATCGACGAGCAGAAGCAGCAGCTCGAGCAGACGCGCAAGACCGCGGAGGCCGCCGCCGTCGAGCAGGAGGCGGAGATTCGCAAGATCCAGGCCGAATGGAACGAGGCCGCCAAGGCCATTCCGGGCGAGCCGCTCAAGATCTTCAAGCGCGTCGCGGAGACCTACGACGGCGAAGCCGTGGCGCAGGTCGAGGAGCAGGAAGGGCGGCATGGGGCGTACAGTTGCGGCGGCTGCTTCATGGGCATCACGGCCGAGAGCGTCAATCTGCTGATGACGCGCGATGAGCTTATCCGCTGTCCCAACTGCACCAGGATCCTGGTGCTCAGCAACGCGCAGATGCAGGTATGAAGGTAGTGATCCATACGGATGGCGGCAGCCGGGGCAATCCCGGTCCGGCCGCCGCCGGCTTCGTTCTCGATGATGCCGCCGGCAACCGTCTGCTGGCGAGAGCATTCTTTCTGGGCGAGACCACCAATAACGTCGCGGAGTACACCGCCCTCGTCAAGGCTTTGGAAGCGGCGCGGGCGCTCGGCGCCGCGCAGGTGGCCGTCTACACTGACAGCGAACTGATGGTCCGGCAGCTCAGCGGCGCGTACAAGGTCAAGAGCGAGTCGATCCGGCCGCTGTTCGAGCAGGTCGATGAGCTGCGGTCCCACTTCGACAGTTGTCTCGTCCGACACGTGTTGCGCGAGAAGAACCCGGATGCCGATCGGCTGGTCAACCGGGCCATGGACGCCCGCCGGGATATTGAAGAGAAGACGTCGCCCGTCGCTCGTCGCTCGTCACTCGAAGAGGACGGCGTCCGTCCCTCGTCGCCCATCGCCCGGACGAGCGACGGGGCCCCGGTGACGGGCGACAAACGGAAGCTGCGGCTGGGCATTCTCATCAGCGGCAGCGGCCGGACGATGATCAACATCCTTGACGCTATCGGGCGCGGCGAGCTCGATGCCGAGATCGCGGTTGTCATCAGCTCGCTCTCGGCCGTCGCCGGGGTCGGCAAGGCCCGCCACGCCGGTCTGCCGCTGGAGATCATCCGCAAGAAGGATTGCGCCGACCTCGATACGTTCAGCCGGCGATTGGAGGAGACGTTGGGGGCGGCCCGGGTGGACCTGGTCGTCCAGGGCGGCTGGATGTGCCTCTGGAAGATTCCGCCGCAGTACGAGAACCGCGTAATGAACATCCATCCGGCCCTGCTGCCGTGCTTCGGCGGTAAAGGCATGTGGGGCCATCACGTGCACGAGGCGGTCCTGGCCGCCGGCTGCAAAGTCAGCGGCTGCACCGTGCATTTCTGCACCAACGAGTACGACCAGGGGCCGATCATCGTACAGCGGACCTGCCCCGTGCGGGACGACGATACGCCGGACACCCTGGCCGACCGGGTCTTCGAGCAGGAGTGCCTGGCCTACCCCGAGGCGATCCGGCTCTTTGCCGCAGGCCGGCTCCAGGTCGAGGGCAGCCGGGTGAAGATCAAGCCGTAGTTCCACCGGAGGACAGAGGACAGAGGACAAGGCCGTCGTCCGTCTTCAGGGCAATTGCACGTGGGGATGGACTTGCCGTTGGGAGGACTCCATTCACGCGGCGTTTGGAGTTCCGCCTTCAGGCGGGTCCAAAAAGTCTTCCGGCGCAGCCGGCTCAATTCCAAATGCGCAAGAGAAAAAAAGGAAGGCCGGACTGTTTGACCCGCCTAACGAGTTTTGACGAGCAAGTTCGGTAATGTGTAGGGTGGGGCTTGCCCCACCGCTTTTCTTGGGTCCGGCTTCCCGGTGGGGCAAGCCCCACCCTACAACCGCACGTTGCCTGGCGCGAGGCACATCGGCGAAACGACGGGTGCGGCGCGATGACCGGTTTTGTCCGTCAAAATTTATAAAGCGGAACTCCGAACTTCCCTCATCCAGCCGGGGGCCCACATGCGGTTGCCCCGCCTCTTCTTTCTATGGGCTTGGCCCCTGTGCGGCGGCTGTGGTATCATAGAGCGTGTTTGTGGCAGACGAGCCGTGCGTCATCGTGACGTCGCGGCGGGTCACGCGACACGTTTGACTGTTGGGTGAGGATCGCTATGAGCAGAACGAATTCGGGGATCACGCGAAGGCAGTTTGTCGGCAGGGTGGCGCCGGCTGCGGCGGCGTTCACCATCGTGCCGCGCCATGTGTTGGGTGGGGCGAAGTTCGTCGCGCCGAGCGAAAAGGTCTATATCGCGATCGTCGGTTGCGGCGGGCAGGGCCGGACCAACGCCCGGGGCCTCTTCGGCGAAGAGGATGCCCAGATCGTCGCGATCGCCGACCCGATGGACCAGGCGGATTACGAGCAGTGGTACTACAAGGGTATCGCGGGCCGGCTGCCGGTCAAGGCGGAGATCGAGAAGCACTATGCGCGGGAGAATCCACAGTTCCAGTGCAAGGACTATGTCGATTTCCGCGTATTGCTGGACAACGAGAAGAACCTCGACGCGGTGCTGTGCGCGACGCCGGACCATTGGCATGCGTTCGTGTCGGTCATGGCGATGCGGCGTGGCAAGCACGTTTACTGTGAGAAGCCGCTGACACACAATGTCTATGAGGCACGTACGGTGGCCAAGGTGGCCAAGGAAACGGGCGTTGCGACCCAGATGGGCAACCAGGGCCGCAGCGATGAAGGCAACCAACTGACGTGCGAGATGATCTGGGACGGGGCCATCGGCGCGGTCCGCGAGGTCCACGCCTGGAGCGCCGCCGGCGGCTGGACCAGCGGTCGCGGCCGGCCCAAGGATACGCCCCCGGTGCCCCAGGGCTTCGACTGGCAACTGTGGCTCGGACCCAAGGCGGACCGGCCCTATCATTCCGCGTACGCGCCCTACAACTGGCGCGGCTGGTGGGCCTTCGGCACCGGCTGCGTGGGCGACATGTCCGTGCACAACCTGGACCCGGCGTTCGCGGCGCTGAAGCTGGGCCATCCGCTCAGCGTCGAGGCGGTCAAGACTGATTTCGTCGACGACGAGGTCATTGCCGGCAACAATCACGTGGTCTGGGAATTCGGTCCGGCCGAGGGCCGGGGCCCGGTGACCGTCCATTGGTACGACGGCGGGTTGGAGCCCCCGCGGCCGGCGGAGCTGGAAGCCGGCCGGCGCATGGGCGAAGGCAGCAACGGCGTCCTGATCGTCGGCAGCAAGGGCACGATCATGGGCGGCGGCTGGAGCAAGTCGCCCCGGATCATCCCGGAGTCGAAGATGCAGGCTTACGGCCGGCCGCCGCGCACGCTGCCGCGCAGCCGGGGCCACCATCGCAACTGGCTCGACGCCTGCAAGGGCGGCCCGCAGGCGGTCAGCGACTTCAGCTACGGCGCCCGGTTGACGGAATTCGTTCTGCTCGGCGACGTGGCGATCCGCGCCGGCAAGAAGATCCTCTGGGACGGTCCGAACATGAAAGTGACCAACGCGCCCGAGGCACAGCGATTCGTGCAGGAGCCGTATCGCCCCGGATTCGACCTGGAGAAGGTATAGGCGATCCCGCCCATCGCGGCATGATACGGGTGGCAGTCTTGTTTGTAGTGACGCCGCAAGGCGTTCTCTTCGTAGGTCGTGCGTCCCGCACGACTTCTTCCGCGAGCGGGGACGGGGTCCCCAAACGCGAGGAATCGCGTTTGGGGGCCCACGCTCGCCTACGCGGAGAATTCCATGCTCTTACGAGCACACTACAAACGGGCTGTCACCGGCTGTCTCTGCTCGGGAGTTGAGCGGGACGCCGTCACAAGGATGGAAACGACGCGGTCAAAGACAGAACTCAGAATAGAAGGAATACAGCGGTGCCAAGGAAGATCGTCACGCAAATCGGATCTTTGCCCTTCGACGATGTCGACCAGGCCGTCCAGTACAGTCTGCGGCATGATATCCCTTTTCTGCCCGAGCTCCCGAAACGGGGCGATGCCATGCTGGAGTATGCCAAAGAGCCGGGAAAGCTGAGTTGCCTGCGCCGCTTTCAGGAGTGTGTCGCGGGCTTGGACGTCGTCAAGGTCCAGTGCATCGGTCCGGCGACGCTGATCCTCAGCGGCTACTCGGAGGACGAGGCCATCAGCCGGGCGTATCAGCATATCGCGGCCA
>VGYL01000465.1 GCA_016872975.1 Planctomycetota bacterium | reverse complement strand
AACGGCACGGCGCGGATCCAATCGGGCACGGCCGGGAGATAGTTGACCAGATCCGGCTGGTAGCGATAGCGCGGCAAACGCACGTAGTCGGCGTTGGTGGTGCAGACCGCGTGGGGCGCCAGGCGGTGGGCCGACTCGAACAGGTCCTCGCCGCGCAGGGCGGGCGACCAGGCGTCGTAACCCACCTTGCAGTTGGGACGATCTATGTCGCCGAGCAGCTCGAGCAGCACGTCGCTGTGCACCGCCAAGTCGTGATGGTTCTGCACGGCGATCGTGACACCATAGGCCGCCGCGCGATCGCAGCACTCGCGCAGGGCGGCGATGGTGCGACTCCAGACAGCGGCCAACGGCACGGCGGGGTTTTCGTAGGCGGTGAAGACGCGAACGAGGCCCGCCCCCAGCGACTGCGCCAGTTGGGCCACGCTCTCGACGTACGCGATCTGCATTTCCAGATGCGGGACTTCCGCCGCCCCGGTCCCCGAAAAATCGGTGTAGGCGCCCAGCACGGCGCAACGAACGCCCGTCTCGGCCAGGGCCGCCTGCCAGCGGGCCCGCACCTCGTCCGACGCATCGAGCGGCGACAGATGCGGCCGCTTGGCCATCAGCATCACCGCCGGATAGCCCAGTTGCCTGGCCTTGCGGAGAAACTCAGGCACCGACAGCGCCGCCTGGCCCCACAGCCCGGCGTAACTGACAGAGAACAGGCATGGAATCACGTCAAGACCTCCCTGCATGCGTGTCGGCGACATCGCGTATCGAAGTCACATCAGCACCTTTTCCCATTCGCCACTTCCCCTCTCGTCACTCCGGCACACCATCGTGCCACGCAGCGCCGACAGTGTACCCCCGATCCCGGCAGGCCGCAAGCCGACCGCAGCAGCCGTCAGGGCTATTGTGTACGATGCGGAAGGCAGGACTGTCCCGACCCGCGTAAACGCGGTACTCCGAACCGATTCGTCGCCGCACAGGCAAGTGCCGGGTGCCATGCTTACGCCTCGTAAGCATGCTCTCTCTCCGGCATGGGACATGTCTATGAGGCATAGACATGACACCGGCTCCCGACCGGGTTCTTTGCTGCCGCCTACATCACAGAGTTTTCATGGGGAGCCGACTCTACGAAGCAAGAGGCGGAGATCCCGGCGATCCCCGCCTCTTGTCCATGTGCTATGTGTGCACACCGTTCCCCGGATACCCGGGAGGCCAACCGCCGCTCAGCCTCGTTGCGGGGCGGCCCAGCGGATGGCGTTGATCATGATCCGGCGGATGTTCGGATCGAAGAAAATCGGGTTGGTCTCGTGGCCGGGCTGGAAGTAGAACATCCGGCCTTTGCCGATCTGCCAGGTGAGGCCCTGCTGGCTGGGGTCGGTGCCGCCGTTTTTCAGCGTGGCCACGCCTTCGAACACCACCGCCTCGGGCGTCGGCACCGCGTAGGGGTCGCTGTACCGCTCGCCGTGCTCGACCGTGAACTCCTTGATGCCCCGGGCGATCGGATGGTCCGGGCTCTTGACGGTGACTTTCAGCGTGGTCGAGTCGCCGACGTAGGCCTTCCAGGAGCAGGCGGTGCCCATGAGCTTCTTGTTCGGCTTGGCGAAGTGGGACGAATGCAGGGAGATGAAGCCCATGCCGTCTTCCTTCACCCGCTTGACGATCTTGTCCACGAGCTCGTCCTTGACCGCCGCGTGCTTCTCGTGGCCCCACCAGATCAGGACATCGGCCCGGTTGAGCAACTTGTCGGGCAGGCCCTGGTCGGGGTCGGACAGATTGGCGACGACGACCTCCCAGTTCCTCATCTCCTTCAGACCTTCGGCGATGGCGCCGTTGATGTCGTTGGGATAGACCTTCTTCGGCGCGGTCCCTTCCGACCAGACCACCACGCAACGTGGCGTCTGCGCCCCGGCCCCCGCCTTCTGACCCTTGCCCTTCTTCTTGGTCTTCTTCTCGCCCGTGGGCTGCTCGGCCCCCTCCGCATTCAGGCCGGCCCCCAACACCAGACCCGCCGCCACCGCGGTCCCGGGCCAAAGCAGTCTCCGACGTGAAAACTCCTGTACCATCATTCACCCCTTTCTCACAAGACCTCGCCGCTATCATGGTGCGTCTCGCCCGACCGGCGCTGCCGGGCCGAGACGCTTATGTCACCTTCATTGTATCCGAAACCGACGAGAAAAGCCATCCCCAAGACCATCCGACGAAACGAGCCGCGTCACCGTCGGATGCGCGACGATCGGGGGCGGTGACCAGGGCAATCGCATGTGGGCATGTGTACCCTTGAATGATCTGCGAAGGGCACCCGGTTCGTGGTCGGCCGCCGTTCGGAGTTCCGCCTTATGAGTTCTGACGAGCAAGTTCGCTAATGTGTAGGGTGGGGCTTGCCCCACCGCTCTCCTTGGGTCCGGCTTCCCGGTGGGGCAAGCCCCACCCTACCACCACACGTTGCCTGGCGCGAGGCACATCGGCGAAACGACGGGTGCGGCGCGATTACCGGTTTTGTCCGTCAAGATTCACTAGGTGGGTCAAACAGTCCTGCCTTCCTTTTCTTCCGTGTTGATGGGAGGTGGAGCCGGCTGCGCCGGAAGACTTTTCGGACCCGCCTGAAGGCGGAACTCCAAACGCAAGATTCTCGGACCCGCGTAAACACGGAACTCCGAACGGCTTCATCGCCGAACATGCGATTGCGCCGTGGCGGTCATGCGGGTCATCCAGATCCGTAGGGTGGGTGCCACGCACCGCTTCCTCTGCGGGTCAACCTCTCATGCCGCTCCGGTATTGGCGTCACGACGCCACATCAGCACGACCAGCCAGAAGAGAAACACCTGCAGAGGCACCGGCAGATCGTCGGGAAACTGAAGCGTGCAGGCGCGGGTGAACCAATGCTCCGGGACGATGCTGCCGATGACCGCCCCGTTCTCGAGAAGCTGGAAGCGGCGGGTGAACGGCGAGGCGGGTTCCAGCGCCAACGCACGGTCGCCGCTGCGGACCAGGAACCGGCGGACAAAGGCGCTCTCCTTCGTGGCCCGGGCCAGCACCTGCTGCTGCGACATCAACAGGAACTCACCCGACCAGAGTCCCTCCCGGGTGAGGTGGTATTCCCGCCCGCCGTAGGTGAACGTGCCGCCTTCCCGCAGCCAGGCCATATCGAAACCCGCCAGGAGCTCCCCCTCCAGATACAGGTCGAAATCCCAGGAGAACATATGCCGCGGACGGGCTTGAATCCGGATCATCGTCGTATTCTCCACAAGAGGCCCAAAGGTAATCCCACTCAGAGCCCATGGCAGCACCGGAAAAGGGGACATTCTACTTTTCTTTCCCGGCAGGGGAAAAGTAGAATGTCCCCTTTTCCTTGGCAGGCCGAATCGGTGTCAGGGGGCCTGCCGTTTGCTGCGCGGGCGTGGCGATGCGGCGGGCGGCTTTCGTTTAGGGAGATGGAAGGCCTGGATCAGGTCGTCGATGATCGCGCCGGACATGGCGACGTGGCCGCCGATGGGCTGGGCGTCCAGCACGGCCTCCGCCGAGTGCTCCAGGACCTCCAGCTTGTCGAAGGCCGACAGGACGCTGTCGCCGACGACCATGACTCCGTTGTTGCACAGCACGGCGGCGGGGCTTTGCAGGGTCAGCGTCCGTACCAGGCGATCGATCCCGTTGAACGGGGCCTCGAACGGCAGCAGACTCACCTCGCGGACAAAGACGTAGCTCTCGGGAATCGTGTAAGTGTCCACCGTCCGGTGACAGACGCTGAACGCCATGGCGTTGATCGGCGAGGCGTTGATGACCGCCCCGATGTCCGGATGGGCGTCATAGAGGGCCTTGTGGGCGAAGATCGCCCGACTGGGATTCTTGCCGAACTCCTTCTTGCCTTTGCGGATCATGACCAGATCCTCGGGCAGCACCGAGTGGCGGTCCAGCGGATACGGCGTGATCAGAAACTTCTCGCTGTCGATCCGCGCCGAAAACGAGCCGGTGGTCGTGGTCAGCAGTCCCTGGCGATAGCCGCGCTCGATGAACCGGCAGAGCTGGTTGCGCAGGTCCTTCTCGCGGATGCTCATCATGCCGGGATCGTACTCGAAGCAGTCGAGTGGCACCTCGCTCTTGCCCTGGAGCTGCAACTGCTGATCGGTCAGATACCTGGGCTGACCGAGGGTGTTGGCCTTGACCAGGATCTTGCAGCACACCTCGAGCGTCTCGAACTTCTGGAAGGCCTCCTGCAGCGTCCGGCCGCCGCAGCAGACGCCGTGATTTTCGAGGATGACGCTGTCGAAGCCTTCCGCGAACTTCTGGGCGATCTTGTTGCCCAGATCCTCGCTGCCCGGCGTACCATACGGGGCGAAGGCCACGGTCCCATTGGACCGCCACGCCTGGTGGAACAGCCGCGTGTCCGGCACCTTGTGCGCGATGCTGAACGCCACCAGGGCCATGGGATGGGCGTGCACGACCGCCCGGATGTCCCGCCGGACCGCGTAGATCGCCTTGTGAAAGGGGTACTCCGACGAGGGCCGATGCAGCCCTTCGATCCGCCCGTCCGCCCGCACACAGACGATGTCATTCGGCGTCAGCGTGCCCTTGTCCACCCCGGTGGGTGTGATCCACATATCGCCATTCTCGTCGAGAATGGACAGGTTCCCGCCGGACGTGGTCGTCATCTTGTAGCGGTAAATCCGCTGCATCGTGAGCACCAGCTCATCGCGCGGATGCAGATACTCGTATCGCATAGTCGGTCTTTCTTCAAAAGCAAAATGCTGTTTCCACCCCTGCCTGACGTCGGCCCCGCATCATCCGCCCCGACGACGCACCACAGATTTGTACCCTCCTTGGCGTCCCGGCGTCAAGATGGTAAAATAGACAACGACCCGGTAGAAAGCCAAGAAAGAGAGGAAGCCACAGAGGTCACAGAGCACACAGAGAAGAAAGAGGGTAAGAAGAGAAAGACGGGAGAAGTGAACAAGTTCCTACCTTCTGATTCCTGTGCCTTCGCGTCTTGCCTCTCTGTACTCTTGGGCGATTGAGATTGCTTCGTCGCTGCGTTCCTCGCAATGACATAATGCGCGGCTGTGTGTCATTGCGAGCGAGGCTGGCCGAGCGCGACAATCATGTCATTGCGAGTCGCGAAGCCGCTGCGCGGCGGGTAGGAGAAAGAAACCCACCGGATCCAGGGTGGGGCCCGTGCCATGCCTACGCCTCGTAGACATGTCTACGCAAAGCCGTAGACATGGCACCCAAACCGCCAGTTTCTTAGGAGGAGCGCAGCGACGAAGCAACCTCCTCCCTATCGTCTTGAGACTTGTGAAACGCGGTCCCAATTGTAGGGTGGGGCTTGCCCCACCGATTCTCCTTCGCTCAACCTCTTGGTGGGGCAAGCCCCACCCTACGATCTGTCCAGCAGCGTGAGCGTGATGAGGCGTACGTCCATCACGTGCTTGCCCACGACGGCCGGCGCACGCAACGTCAGCAGGCCGCGGCCGCGTTCCAGGCGCATCCGCCCGAGAGGCAGCGGACGGAACTCCTTCATGGTCGACTCGCCGGCCGGACGCGGGATGGTGTCCTGATCGGTAATGAACGGCGGGTCCCACGCGGGAGTGACCTTGCCGCGCAAGGTGCTGCCGTTGAAACCCAGCTCAATCGTCGAGCCGGCGTCGGCGGCTGGACACGTGTAGTAGAGCGCGACCTCGTACTCCCCGGCCGTGTGCACTTCGATATCCCAGGTCATCCGGTCGTCCGGGCTGGTCCAGTTCACGAAGTAGGAGCAGTTGGGCGCGTTGGCGCTG
>VGYL01000464.1 GCA_016872975.1 Planctomycetota bacterium | reverse complement strand
GAACCGCCGGGCGTACTCGGCGAGCATCCGATGCGTATTGAACCGCGGGGCCACCCACCGGATGCAGGCTTTCATTCTCTGAATCCAGGCCCGTGGCAGATTATCGGCCGAACGGCTGAAGAACAGCGGGATCACCTCGTTCTCCAGCACGTTGTACAGGGCTTGGGACTCGACCGTATCCTGGTAATCCGGGTTCTCGTAGTTCTCCCCGGCGCCGATAACCCAGCCGCCGTCGGGGATATAGCCCTCGCACCACCAGCCGTCCAGGGTGCTCATATTCAGCACGCCGTTGACGGCCGCCTTCATGCCGCTGGTGCCGCTGGCCTCCATGGGCCGGCGCGGGTTATTGAGCCAGACATCGACGCCGCGCACCAGAAAGCGGGCGATGTCGATATCGTAGTCTTCCAGGAAGAGGATACGCCGCCGGACCTGGGCTTGGGAGCAGCAATGAATGATATGGCGAATGATCTCCTTGCCGGAGTTGTCGCGGGGATGCGCCTTGCCCGCGAAGATGATCTGCACGGGACGATCCGTGCTGTTGACCAGCCGGGCCAGTCGCTCCATATCCCGCAGGAGCAGATCGCCCCGCTTGTAGGCAACGAACCGCCGGGCGAAGCCGATGGTCAGCGCCTCGGGGTCGAGGACCTCTTCCGCCTGCCGCAGCTCGCCCCGGCACATGCCGCGGCGCTGCATCTGGGCCATCAGCCGTTTGCGGGCGAAGACGATCAACTGATCCTTGCACCGCTGGTGGGCGCTCCACAGTTCCTCGTCGGGAATGGTGTGCACCTGATCCCACACCGACTTGTCGAACACGGTCTGCGACCACGTCGAGCCGAGGTAACGATCGTAGAGCCCCGCGATCTCATCGGAGAGCCAAGTCTTGAGGTGAATACCGTTCGTGATCGAGAGGATCGGCACCTCGCGGGCGGGCAGCCCCGGCCACAGCGAGCCCCAGACCTCGCGCGAGATCTGCCCGTGCAGCTTGCTGACGCCGTTGAGATAGCTGCTGAGCTTGATCGCCAGCACCGGCATCTTGAAGGGCTCGTTGTCGTCGTCGGGCAGCATCCGGCCCAACGTCAGGAACTGCCGGCGGTTGATGCCCAGATGGGGGAAGTAGCCGCCGAAGTACTTGTCCATCAGATCGACTTCGAACTCGTCGAGGCCGGCCTTGACAATGGTATGCGTGGTGAAGATGTTACCGGACCGCGTGGCTTCGACCGCTTCGTCAAACGTCATATTGGTCGTGCTGCGAAGCTGCCGGACGCGCTCCAGGGCCATGAACGCGGCATGCCCTTCGTTCATGTGGCATACCGTCGGGTTGATATCCATCGCGGCGAGGGCCTTGAGGCCGCCGATGCCCAGCAGGATTTCCTGGCGCATCCGCAGTTCGCGGTCGCCGCCGTAGAGGCTGCTGGTGATCATGCGGTCGCCGGGCGAGTTGGCCGGGATGTTCGTGTCGAGCAGGTACAGCTTGAGCCGGCCCACGGAAATGCACCAGACCTGCGCCTGCACGGTGCGGCCCGGATACTCCACCCCGATCGTCAGCGGCCGGCCGCTGGACTTGCGCACCAGCTCCGCCGGCATGTTGAACAGATCGTTCTCGATGTAGGCTTCCTGCTGCCAGCCGTCGATGTTCAGGCACTGGCGGAAGTACCCTTTTTGGTACATCAGGCCGACCCCGACAATGGGGATGCCGAGATCCGAGGCGCTCTTGAGATGATCGCCCGCGAGGATGCCGAGTCCGCCCGCGTAGATGGGCAGGCACTCGTGCAGGCCGAACTCCGCGCTGAAGTACGCGACCACCACCTCCGCGGGATTGCCGCAGACCTTCTGGAACCACGTCGGGGCCTCGAGGTAGGAGCCGAGCGCTTCGGAAATCCGGTTCAGCTCGTTGCGGAAGCTTTCGTTCTGCGCCAGGGCCTCCAGCCGCGGCTGGGCCACATTTCCGAGCAGCTTGATCGGATTATGGCCGCACGCCGCCCACAACGCGGGATCGATCCGCTTGAACAGCTCGATAAACTGCGGATTCCAGGACCAATACAGGTTCTTGGCCACGTCGTCCAAAGGACTCAAGGATTCAGGCAGTGCCGGCAAAACGGTAAAACTGCGTACACTCGGCATTTGAACTCCTGGCAATCGAATATCCCTACGGGAATGCCCCACATGTGTCGAAGGCAAGCCTGGGAGGTGTTATCGGCAATACCAACAGACTGCTTAACCCCAAAAGGAGCAAGGACTTGCCGTCAAGGCAGGTTTGCCCGTGCGGCCTCGACGGGATCGTCCGGGCCGGGCCAGAAAGAAAAAAGGCCTGCATGCACAGGCCTTTTTTCTGTATACAAGCTCACCTCCACCTGTGCCGTATCGAGGACCATTGAAGGGAACCCATTACATTCAGGTGGGCAATCGTTGCTTGCGGCCGAAAGTCCCATCGTGCGGGCATTTCCGGTCCGACAAGGTCTGATTTCCCTCAGTACGGGTATCGGTTCCTTCAACTGCTTGCCTTCGACACGAACACTGCAGGGGTCAGCCCGTACCCTACCATATACCAAATCCTTGCGCGTGCGTCAAGGAAATAAAGGCCTACTGTCAAAGAACCGGGGCCGGCGTCGGCCCCGTCCCGAGAGTGTTATCGGCACCCCGGCACCGTTCTCTACAGGCAAAATCACGCGCTCGCGTGCGGGGATCTCGCCGCCGTTCACAGAGTCCGCAGCTCGGCGCCGACGGCGCGGGTGAGACTGTCGAGAACCGCGGCCTGATAGCGGTCGACCGTTTCGTGCGTGAGCGTGCCGTCCTCATCGCGGAAACGCAGGGAGAGCGTTACGCTCTTGGCGCCGGGCGCGATGCCCTTGCCCCGATAGAGATCGACGAACCGGGTCTCCTCCAATTCCGCCGGCGCGGCGTCCTGCACCGCCCGCGCGATCTGCGCCCAGGCGATCGGCTCTGCCACGAGGACGGACAAGTCGCGCTCGATGGCCGGGAAGCGCGGGATCGGCTTGATCCGGACCGCTTCGCCTTCGAGCTTCAGCAATTCCTCGAAATCCAGCTCCGCGCCGCAGGGCGTCAGGTCTTTGAAATCGAAGCGCGTACGGATGGCGTCCGTGAAGACGCCGGCTTCGCCGATCGGTTTCCCATCCACGAGCACGCGCGCCCCCGCCTGCGCCCAGTCCAACTCCGCCGGCACGAATTCCACCGCGGCCGTATGGCGGATGTTCCTGACCAGGCCTTCGATCGCGCCGCGCAACAGCCGCAGTTCGCCGTCCACGACCAGGCCCAGCTTCGTCCGTTCCTGCGGCAGGGAGTCCTGGACGCCCGTGGGGAGGAACGTGTCGGCGATCTCATAGATGCGACAGGGCAGGTTCTTGGCGTTGACGTTCGTCTTGAGAACCTCCAACAGCGACGCCAGCAGCGTCCGGCGCAGCAGGTTGCCGGCCTTGCGGGTCACGTCGCGGACGCCCAGATGGGCGCGCGTGCCGCCGGCCGAGAACGCCTCCGCGACCGCCTGATCCACGAAATCGACGTTGATCGTTTCATAGAAACCGCAGCCGTTGAGGAAGGCCCCCACCGTTCGGCTCATCTTCTGCCGGGAATCGGGAGCGGTTGCCTCGATGTGGATTCTCCTGCGCGTGGGAACCTTGTCGTACCCGTACACGCGGATGACCTCCTCGATCAGATCCGCTTCGCGATCGACGTCGCTGCGCCACGTCGGGATGGTGCACAGAACGGCGTCGTCGCGCAACTGCGGCGCGAACTGCAGCGCCGTCAGGATCTTGAGCACCGCGTCGGTCGGCACGTCGATGCCGAGCAGCTTGCGGAGCCGGGAAAGCCGCATCGTCACCTCCAGCGGCTGGTACGGGCGCGGATACGCATCCACCACGCCCTGGGCCACGCGGCCGCCGGCAAGCTGGACGATCAGTTGCGTCGTGCGCCGCGAGGCCCAGTCGATCTTCTCGATATCGACAATCCGCTCGAAGCGGAACGAGGCCTCCGAGGGCAGCGCGAGCCGGCGCGCCGTCGTGCGGATGCAGACCGGGTCGAAGTAGGCGTCCTCCAAGAGAATCGTCGTGGTCGCGCCGCCCACCTCCGTCGGCAGGCCGCCCATGATGCCGGCAACCGCCACGGGCCGCCTGGCATCGGCGATGACGAGCATCTGGGGCGTCAACGCGCATTGCGTGCCGTCGATGCTGACGATCGTCTCGCCCGGGGCGGCCCGGCGGACGATGATCCGGCGTCCCTCGAGGGTCGCGTAGTCGAACGCGTGCGGCGGCTGGCCGGTCTCCATCATGGCGTAGTTCGTCGCATCGACCACGTTGTTGACGCTGCGCAGGCCGACCGCTTCGAGCCGTTGGCGGACCCACTCCGGAGACGGTCCGACCTTGACGCCCTCGATCACGCGGGCGGTATACCGGCCGCACCCGTCCGGCTCCCGGATCTCCACCTGCACGAATTCGGAGGCGGGACGATCCATCTCCTCCAGGCGGATCTCCGGCAGCCGCAGCGGTCTGCCCGTCGCGGCCGCCAGCTCACGGGCGATCCCGATGTGGCTCAGGCAGTCGCCGCGATTGCTCGTCACCTCCACGTCGAGCACGACATCGTCGGCAAAGGGCGCGATCCCCTCGCACGGCAGGCCGAGATTGCTGAGAATCTCGGCAATCGCTTCGGCCTGCAGATCGATGTCAATATACTCCCGTAACCAGTTCAGAGATATCTTCATGTTCGAAACCCTTACAACGCCGCACGAAAGAGCCACAGCCTACCTTTGGCGAGCCGCCATGTCAACGTTTTGGGACAGGCCGTTCAGGACGAACGCAAAGTCGCAAGACATGGTTGGGTGGCAGCGGCAAGCGGAGTCTTCGGAGCTTGCCGATGGTTTCGCCCGTCGCCATCGGCAAGGCCTGCGCAAAGCCTACGGCCTTGCCGCTGCCACCCGTCGTTTGGAGTTCCGCCTTCAGGCGGGTCTGACAGTCTTCCGGCGCAGCCGGTTCTATATCTAGACACGAAAGAAGAAAGGAAGGCCGGACTGTTTGACCCGCCTGAAGGCGGAACTCCAAACGCTCGTCACCACGGTGGTGGGGCACATGCGATTGTCCTGGGTCTTGAGACAGGCCGCTTGCCAGCGTGTCCGGCGTGGTGTAATCTGACGCCCCCAGGAGGATGTTGATGTAACCAGGAGGCCCTTGCATGATCGAACCGCGGTATGGCGTTGGGAAAATGACCGGGCGCGTTGCTCGGGCGCCGGCACTTCCGACGCAAGACGACAAGGATTCCGACGGTCAGATCCGCTCCGACACCTGAGGGGACCTGCCGCATGCTGTTCAGTGAGCCGGTATTCGTGTTTCTTTTTCTGCCGTTGCTGCTTCTGGGGTACGCGCTCACCCCGCGGGCGGCGCGGAACACCCTCCTGCTGCTGGCGAGTCTGCTGTTCTATGCCTGGGGCGAGGGGTTCTTCGTCCTGGTGATGCTGGGCTCCATCGCCTTCAACTATCTCGTGGGATTGCTCCTGGAGGCGGGCCGCGGGCGTCGAAGGCTGCGCCCACTCGCTTTGCTCCTGGGCGTCGCGGGGAATCTGGCGCTGCTGATCGTCTTCAAGTACGCCGGCTTTCTCGTGACGAACCTCAACCTGCTCCTGGCGGGACTGAAGCTGCCGGCGCTTCCCGTGCCGGCCCTGCACTTGCCCATCGGCATCTCATTCTTCACCTTCCAGGCCATGTCCTACGTGATCGACGTGTACCGCGACCGCATCCCGGTCCAGAAGCATCC
>VGYL01000463.1 GCA_016872975.1 Planctomycetota bacterium | reverse complement strand
TACGCGCACCCCTTCCGGACGCACCAGATAACTGGTCGCCACTTCTCCGTGGAACCGGCAGTTCGTACGCCGGCCGAGAAACCGCAGCACTTCCTTGCTGTCGAACCGTCGCATCGCATGATCCACCAACGCCGGAAACACCCGCTGCAAGGCCGCGGTATCCCGGAACATCACATCGGTCGCATATTCACTCTCCGACAGACTCCAGTAGTAGGGATGCAGATCCAGCCCACTGCCTTTGCCCAGCAGCGGATTGATCGGAACCGCCAGCACTTTGAGCCAGCGCTCCCACTTGCGTTTGTCCAAGTCCTGCAGCATCTGCTGGGCCCGCGCACGACCTCTTCGGCGAGCGGGGACGGGGTCCCCAAACGCGATGAAGCGCGTTTGGGGGCCCACGCTCGCCCTACGAAGAGCGGCCGGGGCGGGGATTGCTTGACGAGGGGCGGCCGGGGGGTTTACAATGCGATGGGTGCCAGTCGATGTCCGCGTGAAAGGCCGGAGTTGATGCGAAAGGTCATATCGTACATCCCGCAAACACCACCGAAGGGACCTGTCCCGATTCTTGATGGAGGTATCCGAGCATGAGACCGTCTCTGACACGCCGTTCGTTTGTGAAGGCCACTTCCGCCGGTCTGGCGGGCATCGGGTTTTTGGCGACCGGGGCCAGGTCGCTGTACGCGGCGGCCACGGGCAAGGCGAACGTGCTGGCCCTCAAGGGCGGCACGCCGGTCCGCGGCAAGCCCTTCTCGCAGACCTGGCCGCTGGTCGATGAGCGGGAGGAGGCGGCCCTGCTCAAGGCGCTCAAGAGCCGCAACTGGTGCTGCATCCGGGGCAATGCGGTGTACGATTTTCAGAAGGTCTTTGCCGAAGCGATGGGCGTGCCCCACTGCTTCCTGACCAATGGCGGGACGACGGCCCTGAGCGCCTCGCTGAGCGTGCTGGACGTCGGGCCGGGCGATGAGGTCATCACCACGCCCAACACCTTCATCGCGACCATCAACACGATCACGAACCTCCACGCCCTGCCGGTGTTCGTGGATGTCGATCCGGACACCGGGTCCATCGACGCGGATCGGATCGAGGCGGCGCTCACCGAGCATACGAAGGCGATCCTGCCGGTCCACTTGGCGGGCTGGCCGGTCGATATCGAGAAGATCATGGCGCTCGCGCAGAAGCACAAGATCGCCGTGGTCGAGGACGCGTGCCAATCGGTGTACGCCCAGGTCAACGGCAAGAAGGTCGGCACGTTCGGCCGGACGGGCTGCATCAGCTTCCAGGAGTACAAGTCGCTCGTCTGCGGCGAGGGCGGCGCGATCCTCGGCCGGGACGATGAGTTCATGCGCCGCTGCGGGGCGTTCGTCAACAACGGCCGGGACCCGCAGAGGCGCGAGCGCGGCTACCCCTTCCCCGGCTCCAACCACCGCATGACGGAGTTCCAGGCGGCCGTGCTGGCGGCCCAGTTCACGCGGTTCAAGGATCAGGCCCCCCTGCGGTACGAGAACGGCCGGTACGTCGAGGAGGCCCTGGCGAAGATCCCCGGCCTGACGCCCCGCAAGCGCTACGGCGGCGACACGCGCCCCACGTTCGTCCAGTTCGAGATGGACTACGACCGATCCGCCTTCCAGAACGTCCCGGCGACGCGGTTCGCGGAGGCCCTGCGGGCGGAGAACATCCCCATGCGCGGCGGCCCGCGGCGCTACAGCGGCGGCTGCCACAAGGAGAAGATGCTCCAGGAGCACCTGAACTCCGCGGCCTTCCAAGCGGCATTCTCCCCGGCCCGCCTGGAGAAGTACCGCCAGTCGCTCCGCTTCCCGGTCATGGACGGCGAGAAGCCGAGCCGGAAAGAGACGCTCTCGATGGACAGCAAGATCCCCTTTCTCGGCTCCCGGAAGGACATGGATGAGATCATTGAGGCCGTGCAGAAGGTGGCACGGAACGTTGACAAGCTGATGTGAGGATCACGCCTTGGGACGGAAACAGTGAATGTTTCGGAGAACCAAATCCCAAATTCCAAATCCCAAATTCCAAACAAATTCAAAATTCAAAGCACCAATGACCGAAACGCTGGCGCCGGCCGGCGGCCCGTTTTGAATTTTGGATTTTGAACATTGGAGCTTGTTTGAGATTTGGTGCTTGGGATTTGGAATTTCCGTCCCCGGGACGGCGGTTCGGCTCACAAACGGTGCAACATACGGATGGCTTCCCGGATGAGAACATCCGCGGCTTCCGGGGCAAAGGGGCTGCTGGTGATTTCGTAGCCGCCCGGGACGTGCAGCTCTTTGGGGGCGACGTAGCCGGCGGCGGCGTTGCAGTGCGTGATGACGAAGGTGTGCGGACAGGGCGAGCCGGCCTTGATCGCCACACCGATCTCGGTGCAGACCTCGGCGCCGAGGCCGACGAAGGCGACGTCGCCCAGGCGGGCCACGGTGACGGTGAAGGGAACCGTGCCGGGGGCCTCCTTCTTTTTGGCGGCATCCGCCGACGGCTTGGCCGGCAGCGGGAGCTTCACGAAGGCCGCGTCGATCTTGTCCGCCGGACCGGTCCGGCCGATGCCCCGGCAGACGTGCACCACCTCCTGGCCCAGGAAGGTCCCGAGCAGCACCGGCTCGGGGACCCAGCCGGCGGTCGTGTCGAAACCGGTCAGGCCCCGGAACCACGGGTTGATGTTGCCCGAGGCCCCGGCGAACGCGGGCGCGATCACGTCGGAGCCGAGGATCTTCTCCACAAACTGCTCCGCCAGGCCGAGCACGTCGCCGCTGATCGTGAGGTTCCTGCCGCCCAGGCAGGTGGCGTGCGTGGCATAGTCGAACGCCACCGCCTGGAGCGTGCCGTCCGCCTTGGCGACCTTCAGGACGAGGACCTCTTTGTCCGTCGGGCCGTAGGGGTCCCGCCCGAGCACGATCGAGCTCTCGCCGCGGGTGGTGACCCGCAGCTCCCGCCGATTCGCGCCCATGGGACTGTGCCCGACGCCGAGCCCCAGCGTGACCGGCTCCATCGCGTTCATGGCCTGGCGGACAACGTCGAGGAGCTTGCCTTTGAGCTTCTGCGTGTATTCGAGGTTGTTCGGATGGCCGTTTTCCTTGTCGATCGTCAGCGTCGGGCCGGCATGCGTGTGGATGCCCGCGAGGAACAGTTCCCCCGGCTCCAGGCGGAACTCGCGCAGCAGGGCCTGCCGCATGTGATCGGCGGTGCCGCCGTAGAAGCCGATCAGGTCGGTCGAGACCAGCACCAGGCGCTTGCCGCCCGCCTCGAAGGCGAGCACGCGCGCCGACAGCGGATCGTGGACCCCGGTGGACAGCTCCTTGCGGGCGGCATAGCCGGACATCGTGACGGGCTGGTCCGGCGTGATGTCGATGCGAGCCGCCCCGGCCTTCAGGCCACTCGACGATGCCGCCCATGCACAAGATGCACCAACCAGAACGATCAGGACCGACAGACAACCGAGGATGGAAATACGTGATTTCATTTCATGTCTTGAGCCTTGGGATTTTGGATTTTGAATTTGTTTGGAATTTGGAGTTTGGTGCTTGGAATTTTGAGTTTCCACCTTGCGTGCGGCAGTCAGTTACCCTTATAGACCGTGCAGCAGGCGGATCGCTTCGCGTACAACGATGTCGGCGGCCTGCGGGGCGTAGGGACTGGTGTTGACCTCGTAGCCCTTTTCCACGTGCAGGTGCTTCGGGACGAGGTAGGAGCCCGCGCCGTTGCAGTGCGTGATGACGAAGGTTCGCTCGCAGGGCGAGCCCGCCTTGATCGCCTGGCCGATCTCCGTACCGACTTCCCCGCCCAGGCCGAGGAAGGCGATGTCGCCCAGGCGGGCCGCGGTGATCGTGAACGGCCGGGTGGCCGGCGGCTTCTCCGCCGTCGGCGTCTCGGGCGGCTTCGTGGGCAGTTGGAGCGTCAGCAGGCTCGTCGCGATCTTGTCTGTTGCGCCGGTCTGGCTGATCGCGCGGTACACGTGCACGACCTCCTGGCCGAGGAACGTTCCCAGCAGGACCGGCTCCGGGACCCAGCCGGGCTCTTCGTTGAACGCCGGCAGGACGCGGAACCAGGGGTCGATGTCACCGGAGGCCCCCGCGAAGACCGGGGCGATGACCTCCGGCCCCAGCACCTTCTCGACGCACTGTGCGGCCAGACCCAGGACATCGCCGCTGATCGTGTAGTTGCCGGGGCCCAGGCACGTGGCGTGCACCGCATAGTCGAACGCCACGGCCTTGAGCGCGCCGTCGGCTTTGGCCACCTTCAGGACCAGGACCTCCTTGTCGGTCACGCCGTAGGGGTTGCGCCCGAGGACGATCGAGCTTTCGCCTGTCCTGGCGATCCGCAGCTCGCGGCGGTTCACGCCGACGGGACAGGAGCCGACGCCGGTACCGATGCTCACGGGCTCCAGGTTGCCCATGGTCTGCCGGACCACTTCCAGCAGCTTGCCCTTGAGGGCCTCGGTGTATTCGACGTTGTTCGCGTGGCCCCGCTCCTTGTTGAGCGTCGGTGTCGGGGCGGAGTGCGTGTGGATGGCGGAGAGGAACACCTCCGACGGTTGCAGGTTGAGCTCGGTCCGCAGCATCTCGCGCATGACCTCGGTCGTGTCGTAGTACCCGATGAGGTCCGTCGAGACCAGGACCAGGCGTTTGCCGCCGGCCTCGAAGGCCAGGACGCGGATGGACAGGGGATCGTGCACCCCCTTCGATACGTCCTTGCGGGAGGCGTAGCCCGACATGGTCACGGGCTTCTCGGGCGTGATGTCGATCTTGGCGACACCGGCCTTGAGCCCGGCGGAATTGCCCGCCGACAAGGGCGATGCCAAAACCAGAAACACAACGAGGGACAGAACACAAACAACAAGGCGTGCTTTCACGGGCGGTCTCCTTAATTGCAGACGGAGGAAGAATGGAACGAGGGAAGGATGGAAAGATGGAATACTGGAATAATGGAATGATGGAATAATGGGGAATCGGCCATGTGTGGATCGTTCACCCATTCTGCCACCATTCCATTCTTCCATTCCGGCGTTCCCACCTGACTTGGCCGGATTCTACCCGATGCGTGAACCCGCTTCAACGCCCTTCTGGAGAATGTGCAGAGCGAGCGCGACGTCGCACCAGCGTTCCCGCTTATGTCATTGCGAGGAGCGCGGCGACGAAGCAATCTCAATCCCCCATATGCCAGTTGGGAGATTGCTTCGCTTCGCTCGCAATGACATGCAGGGGAATGCTCCCCAACGAGTCTGGTTCGCCCGGGAAGAATGTGACGATTGCCTTTGCCGTGCGATTTGGGTAACCTGATTATGACAAGTTCGGCTTGGGCGTTGACGATTGTTGAAGGGGTGAACCGGAATGACGACGGGGTTCTGCCAGCGCAGTTTCGTGGTCTTCTCGCTGATCCTCCTGTCCCGGGGGCTGGGAGCGATCCCGGCTGGGGGAGCCGAAACCCCCAGCGATCCATTGGCGGTCCTGGTCCGGGAGGACTGGGCCGCCCAGGAGCGCCGACACGGCCGGACGCCAGGCGATGCCACCGCCGTTACCGAGGCCTATCGGCGGGCCCGGGCCCTGGTACAAGACCTGGCCGGCATGCAGGAACCGCCGGACCTCGCGGCGGAGACCGCGGCACTGGCGGCCTTGGGGACGCAGGTGCGGCAGATCGACCAACTCGATGAGGCCGGGCGGACAGCACTGTACTACCGCATTCGGTCCCTCACGCGCGACGCGGCCCTGGAGAATCCCCTGGTGACCGGCCGGCCCCTGACGTTCCTGGGACGCCG
>VGYL01000462.1 GCA_016872975.1 Planctomycetota bacterium | reverse complement strand
AAATCATTTGACAGCCCCAAGTCCTGTCAGGACAATAGTATGCAAGATGTGCCGTTGCTCCATCGGTTCCAGGCGGTTGGCAGTAACGGTGCAGACAGGCTGCTTTGGGCAAGCTGGATGCTTTCACCGATGCGCACAGGAGGTGGCGTTATGAAACTGGAGAAGAGGCAGCCGTCAGGACGCGAAAAAGACGAGGCGTCGATTCAGCTCCTGGAGAAGCTGCGTGAGCAACTGTATTCGTCGAACATTTCCACCGTCCGCCAGAGCGCGTTTCACCTCTCGTGGATGCAGGAGGACGGTCTGGACATCTTGAGAGAGGCGCTGCTCGTCAGCACCTCGCGCCGGGCGAAGAGCGCGGCGGCCTATGGCCTGCGCAAAATGCGCGGGCGGATGCGAAAACGGGCCGAAGAGACCCTCGTGGAGGGGACCGCACACCAGGACCCGGCCACCGCGCAAATCAGCCGCAATGCTCTGAACATCCTCAAGAAGGGCAAGGGAGCCGCCAAACGGCCTGCCCGTCCGAGGCCCAAAGGCAAATTCGAGATTCGCGAGGTCCCCGGCAGAGAACGGCCCCGCCGGCCGCACCCGCAACAGCCAAGGCCCAGACGGCCGGACGATCAAACCCCCACGCGCAGGCGTTGAACCCTGCGCGCCGTGCAGGTATTATCCTCGGAATATGAATGCGCCCAGAATGCCGCCCACAACAGTCGTCCTGATCCTGCTTAGCGCAGCCGCGAGCCTCGGGAGCCAGGAGCCGCAATTCCCGCGGGAAACCCCCGTGGTCGCCGTCTACCGGCGGACCCAGAAGGCGGTGGTGAATCTCTCGGGCGAGCAGACCGTCTCGCGGCGCGTGTGGCCCCAGTTTGACTGGCCGCCGGCCTTCGAGGCGTGGGGACCGCGCGTGCAGCGGCAGGTCGCCATCCTGGGCTCCGGCTTCGTGGTCCACGAGGACGGCTTTCTCGTCACCAACGCCCACGTCGTCGAGAACATCCCACGCATCAAGGCGGTCTTCAGTGACGGCCGCGAGTTCCAGGCCCGGATCATCAGCGTCGACACGAGCAAAGATCTGGCGGTCCTGAAGATCGACGCCGACGGCAAGCTGCCGTTCATCGAATTCGGACGCAGCGACGATCTGCTGATCGGCGAGACCGTCATCGCCATCGGCAATCCGTACGGCTACGCCAACACCGTCACCAGCGGCGTCGTCAGCGCGGTTGGGCGCGACATTCACGTCGCCGAAGGGTTCTGGCTGCGCGACCTGATCCAGACCGATGCCTCGATCAATCCGGGCAACAGCGGCGGCCCCCTGTTGAACGTCAACGGGCAACTGATCGGCGTCACAACCGCGATCCGCGCCGAGGCCCAGAACATCGGTTTTGCGATACCGGTGGATTTGCTGATCGACAACGTCGGCCAGATGCTCATGCCGGAGAAGCTGCGGCGGGTGCGCCTGGGCCTGACGATCGGCCGCATGACCAACGCCGGCGCGTTTCGCGGCCTGATCGTCAACGGGGTGAGCAAAGGCAGTCCCGCGGACGAAAAGAAACTGGCGGCGGGCGACCTGATCCTGGAGATCGACGGGCACAAACCCCACAGCATCGTCGATTTCTACGTCCGGATGATGGACAAGGAGGTGGGCCAGCCGATTCGCTTGAGCTACGTCCGGCCGCAGGAGCGCAGCGCCAGGAGCCGTACGGTCGAGCTGGCGATGCTGCCCCGCCCCCTGCCGGACGGCCGGGTGCTGGCCCAAGCCTACTTCCAGATGGAGGTTTCCGAATTGACGGCCGCCATCGCCCGCCAGTTCAGCTTCGCGAGTGCCTATCCCATTCTGATCGTGACCGGCGTGGAGGCCGGCGGCGGCGCCGCGCAAGCCGGGATCAAACCGGGGGACCTCATTCTCCAGGTCAACGCGACGACGCCGCACGACCTGCGGGAGTTGGCGACGGAGCTGGAGAAAGTGGCGGCGGGCGACAAGGTGGATCTCAAGATCCTGCGCATCACGGTGGGCCAATTCGGTCAGATGGAGCGCCGTTTCCAGGTTCGCCTGGAGGCCCGCCCACGGCATGGCTCGTTGTGATATGGAACCGGCCGTCCTGGAAGACCACGCCGGCGATCTCCACGCCCCGCACCTGCCGCTGTAACAGGCGGTTCACATCGACGTAAAGCCTGGGGTATTCCCAGCGGCCGCCATGGTCCTCGACTCGCATCGCGGCCAGCATCTTGTTCACCAGCCAGTCGAACTTGTCGATCACACGGTTCGTGACCAGTTGCAGCACGACGTGCCCCTGCTCGAAGCCCGCGAACCGCACGCGGACGGGGATCGACCGGAGGATGGGCAACGGGGTCGCGACGTGGACTTTGATCTCCGCGCCGTCCGTTTCGACGCCTGTCACCTGCTCCGGCATCCGGGCGTTCGCCGCGAGGATGCTGACCAGCTCTTCGCCGGACAAGATAATTTGACCCATACTTTACCTTCTGTCTGTCATCGTCAGGGCCTCATCATAGCCCGTCTCGCGCAGAAACAAAGACCGCGGGGCAGAGGAAATCAGCGGATCAGCCGGCGGCGCAACCGTCGGATCGCCAGCCAACCGGTGACCGCGATGAACAACACGGCGTACGCCAGACTTGCGAGCAGGAAGGGCGAATAAGCGCCGATGCTGACCGCCCGCGAGAGACGAACACAGTGCGTCAGCGGCAGAAGCTCCGCCAGGAAGCGGACCTGCGGCGGCAGATCGCTGACCGGAAAGACCACGCCCGAAAAGAAGAACATGGGCGAGATGATGCCCGTGAAATAGAAATTGAAGTGCTGGATCGTCTTGACGAACGAGGTGATCCACAGCGACAGCGTCGCGAACATGACGCCCGTCAGAAAGCCGACCAGCGGCGCCAGCAGGCCCTGCGGCAGGTGGATGATCCGGAACGCCGCCAGGACGGTCAGCACCGCGAACGTGAAGAACACGCCTTTGGTCCCGGCCCAGAGGATCTCGCCGATGATCAGATCGTTGACGGTGATCGGGGCCGCCAGCATCCCGTCGTAGACCTTCTCAAACTCCAGGCGGATGAAGGTGCCGAAGGTGCACTCGTAGGCCGCGGTGAACATGGCCGCGGTCACCAGCAGGCCCGTCCCGAGGAATTCGATGTAGCTGAGCCCTTCCATGCTCTGCGTGATGTACCGGGCCAGGCCCAGCCCGACGCCCGCCAGAAACAGCAGCGGCTCCAGGAACGGCGGCAAGCCGTTGCTGACGAGATTCTTCGTGTAGACCCGCACGTGCCGGTACCATACGCTGTACAACCGCTGGGCGAGCGCGGGGTAGGTGGCCGGGCTATTGCTTCTCATTGAGGGCCCTCCCGGTCGCTCTGAGGAACACGTCCTCCAGGGTCGTCTGTCTCAGGTAGTACGGATGGTCGGACAGGCGGTCGGCGAGGCTCTTGAGCGGCTCGAGATCCTGGGCATAGAAGCGCAGGCTCGCTTCGGTATGGTCCACGCGGATGCCGCACGGTACGTCGGGCTCGCGCAGGGCCGGGGTACCGTCGGTAATCGGCACCTCCAGGACGTACGCTTCGATATTCTCTCGCAGCAGCCGTTGGGGATTGTCTTCCAGGACCCGCCTGCCCTTGTCCATGATCAGCACCGTATCGCAGATCTGGAAGGCCTCCTCCATGTAATGGGTCGTCAGCAGGATCGTCGTGCGCTGGGCGCGGAGCTGCCGCAGCTTGTCCCAGATCAGATGGCGCACCTGCGGGTCCAGGCCAGTCGTGGGCTCGTCGAGGATCAGCAGCCGGGGATTGTTCAGCAGGGCGCGGGCGATGACCAGCCGCCGCTGCATGCCGCCGGACAGCTCCTTGATCGGCGACAGCACCTTCTCCGACAGCTCGAGGAAATCGAGCAGCACCTCGATCCGCTCCCGGGCCACCTTGCCCGGCAGGCTGTAGAACTTGGAGTAGATCATCAGATTCTGGATGACGTTGAGCTCGTCGTCCAGGTTGTTCTCCTGGGGCACGACGCCCGAGAGATACTTGATGGCGAGCTCCTCGCGGGCGGGGTCATACCCGAATACGCTGATGGTTCCCCCATCGTGATTATCCCGGCTGCTGCGGCCGTAGATCATCTTCATCATCGTCGTCTTGCCGGCCCCGTTGGGCCCCAGCAGGCCGAAGCAGGTACCCTCCTCGACCTCGAAGCTCAGGTCGCACACGGCACACAGCCGGCCGAACGACTTGCTGATGTTGTGAACCTTGATGACGTTCATAGCCCCCACTATATGAGATGACACACCTCCAACGCTATCCTTCTTGTCGCGATTCCAACGGACGGCCCTCTCCTCAGATCCTCCGGGCCTCGATCTCGTTGAGGAAATCCCGGATAGGCAAGACCTCGACCCCATCTTCCGTCTGGAACGGTCGCGCTCCAAGGAAGATCATGATCCGCCTGCCCACGGCTTCGAGTTCTGCGATCGCCTGAAGGCCCCTGAAGTCGCGGCCCGACAGGGTCTCTTTGGCTTTGACCTCGATGGCCGTGAATTCCTTGCCCCGTTGGACGAGGAAATCCACCTCGGTGCCCCCCTGTGCAGGGGCCCAATAGAACAAGCCATCATGTTGGAGGCCGACCCCACCGCCGGGTTCGCCGTACGCCTTGAGGACGGTAGCCACCCAGCCTTCCAGTAACGGCCCACGCTCCAACTCACTGGGTGGGTGGTACTCCCGGCGTACGGCACGAACCACACCCGGATCGATCCAGTAGAGCTTGGGGTGTTTGCGTTCCTTCACCCGCAACCCGCCTTCGTAGGCCGGCAAGAGCCACGCCAAGTAGGTGTCCGCCAGGATGTCCAGATACCCTGTTACCGTGGTGCGAGCCACACCGGCGTCACGCGCCAAGCCCGTCACGTTCAGCACCTGTCCATGGAACAGGGCGGCCACAGGGAGAAAGCGAGAGAACCCGGGCAGATTGCGTACCAGGGCCTCGGCCTGGATCTCCTGCTTGAGGTACATCTGCACGTAGGCGTCCAAAACTCCCCGCTTGGCGTCTGCCTGCCAGACGATCGGCAGACTCCCGAAGCGAAGGATATCGTCCAGATCGAAGTCCTGACCCAGCTCCTCGGGGAGCAGGGGGAACATGATGCGGCGCAGGGCACGACCTGCCAACAGGTTGGTCCCCGCCTGCTTGAGCTTGCGCGCACTGGATCCCAGGAGAACGAATCGCAATCCGGAACCCCCGATGAATCGGTGTACCTCGTTCAGCAGGGTCGGCAGCCGCTGGACTTCGTCCACCACCACCCATTGGCCTGCGGGAAACCTGAGGAGTTCGCGGCCGAAGAGCCTTGCGTCGCGCAAATAGCTTTGAAACAGCCCTTCATCGAGAAGATCAAAGACGGGATTCCCCGAGAAGTTCTGTTGAGCCCAGGTACTCTTGCCGACGCCCCTCATGCCGAACAGAAAGAAGCTCTGTTCCGGCGGTCTCAAGAGCCGAGAATATATCTTTTTTGCCACCATGCCGGCAATTATACTGGAAAATTGACGATAGAGTAAGCCCAATCACTCTTATTATAACAGGCCGCACGCAAAATCGTGCGGCGGATTGTGCATATGTCATTGCGAGTCGCGAAGCCGCTTCGCAGCGGGCAGGAGAAAGAAACCGGCTCATCCGGCTTTAGCGTACTTCCATAATGGAGGCACGCCCGAAGCGGTCGTGCGAAGGAGATTTTCCGCTTTGGGCCAATAGCAGGGTAAGGGCAAGTTTCCTCTCCTTGGCAAGCGCTGCCAGCGATCCTGA
>VGYL01000461.1 GCA_016872975.1 Planctomycetota bacterium | reverse complement strand
AGACGGCTTCTTTCCTGCGGCGGTTCGACGGCGGCCTGGGCGACGGCGTTCGCTGTGCGCCGTACTTCAAGCTCGTGCCGATCTCGGACGGCTGTCCCTGCTTCTGCACCTACTGCTACCTCGCCTACGTCTATCGCGATCATCAACCCTTCATGAAGATGAACACCAACTATGGCAGGATGTTCGAGGAGATCCACGCGACCGCCTTCCTGGCTCCCGGTCCGGTCACGTTCAACATGGGCGAGATGCTGGACAGTCTCGCCTTGGACCACGTCAGCCTCCTGGCCGAACGATTGGTTCCCTTCTTCGGCCGGCTGGCCCGCGGTTATCTGATGCTGCTGACCAAGAGCGCGAATATCGAAGGCCTCCTGCGCACCGCGCCGAATGCGCAGACTGTCGTTTCCTGGAGTCTCAACACCCAGCGCATGATCGAGACGTACGAAATCGGCACGGCGAACCTGGCAGAGCGGATCCGCGCAGCGCAACGGTGCCAGCAACACGGGTATCGTATCCGACTGCGGATCGATCCGGGCATTCTCTACGACGATTGGCGCTCGGATTACGCCGATCTGCTCCATAGAGCGCTCGCGGTCCTGGCACCCGAGAATATCACGTTGGGTATGCTCCGGCTTCTGCCCGGCCATTTCGCCCTCGCCAGAGAGGCGTATGGTGCGCGCGCCGGCGCTCTGCGGGAAGCGGGGCTGTCGGAGAAAGTCTCCGATGGCAAGCTGCGCTATCTTTGCCGGCAGCGGGTGGAGTTCTATCAATATCTTATCGATGTGATCCGCAGTTTCGATCAGCACCTGTCCATCGGCCTTTGCCGTGAGACACCGGACGTGTGGGACAATTTGAAACAGCAGTGTGATCCTCATCAATGCCATTGTCTTATCTGGTGAGGTCACCCCTTGCGGTCTCTTTCCCCCATCTGGAGTCGGTACTCGTGCGAGAGGCTTCGCTCGGACAGGGTCTCAAGTCTTTGCTGAAACTCCTTCTGGGTTTGCAGGAGCATGGTGACATCGTGCTGGAGCAGGTCGAGCTGGCGCTGGAGGTTGACCCAACTGGCGAGGATCATCGACGCGAGCACCATCAGTTGCAGCAAGACCGACAGACTGATCCGCCGGTCCAGCCGCCAGGTCGTGGCACGGGTCTTCGTCATGGCAAACTCCATGGAGAGGGTGGTCAGGCGGTTGTGGTTACGCAACTCGTCTGGGATGGGGCGCGTGGCGTTCCGTAGAGGCAGGCTCCCGCGTCTGCCCATCCTCCCAGGACAACCACAGGGGGTTGCCCCTACGGTACGGCGTAGAACACATTCTTTTCGCCGACGCGGGTGATGATGGTGTAGACACCGGGGGCGAGGGTTCCCGGGGCCAGAAAGGACTCCGCCAGGTTGATGGCGTCCATTTGCTCTCCGATTTCCGTGGGAGCCAGGCCGGGGCTGTTGATCACGACCGCGCGGACGCGGTAGACGTTGTATGCCACGTGGCTCTTGACCTTCACCACGCGGGCCGGGATTCTGGCGCCCGGTGCGACGACGGTCGAGGTCTCCCGGCGGGCCTCGGACCCCTCCCGCGCCAACTCGGCCAGAAGCTCCTGCCGGTCGGTGAGATGTCGGTTCTCCATGCGAATACTCCTCGACGAAGGACCGTCAAGCGGTTGCGGTTGCGCGGCTCGTTTCGGGATGCGTCTTGCGTGGTCCACGCACGGCACTGGCCGCATGACAAAACGAGTGTCGCACCTGCTACCGCCTAACGATCCGGTTTCCGTTGTCGGACGAGCCGCAGGTTGGTGCATTGACGGCGGAAGTCCAGGTGGACCCGCTGGATCCAGGTGGTGCTGCGGTTGTCGCGCCGGCAGCTCAACAGGTCCCGGCTCTCGGGGCTCGATGTCACCCGATCGCCCGGCTGGAAGTGCAGGAGCAGGCTGGGCGTCTGCACCTCGGTCGTCTCGATCACGGCCGGCGTTGCCGCCACGTGGCGGCGGACGAACTGATGAAGGGCGGCCGAATCGTCCACCTCATCGGGCCGGCCCGGGCCGGTTGGCGCTGTTTCGGCCATGAGACTCTGGGACGAGACCTTGCGGTACTTGAATTGTCGCGGCAGGGTCAGGACGTGGTCCACGACCGGGACGGTCGAGCCCACGGGACCGTCCGCCAGGATGCAGGTGAGCCGCTCGTCGCCGGCCACGGAGGCCGTCATCCGGAAGCGCAGGAGCCCTCGGACCGCCGCGACCCACGTGTCCACGTCGAGCTGGTCGCTGCTGAGCCAGATGCCGCACTCGTCGTGGAGATTGTTGAAGGCGTAGCGGTACTCCCACCAGTGCAGGCCATAGTCGAAGGACGCCTGCAGGAAGTACCCGAGCGGCTGGCCCTGGGCGTTCGTGCTCAGCGCCGGCCAGAAGCGCCGCCGGCGCCGGACGTAGTCGCTCTGCTCGAAGACCCGCGCCAAGTCGTAGGGCGGTCCTTGCTGGCACGGCCCGCCTGTGTAGTCGCCCGCCTCGTTCAGACACCACTTGCGATAGACGTCCCGGACTTTGTAGAACTCCGGATTGGTCGAGGCGGAGGACTTGTCGTAGTCGATGTCCTCCAGGTCCGGGTCCCACGCCGGGACGAGCTCGAACGTGGCCTCGTACACCTTGAAATCGCCCTGGCCGATGTACCGGTGCGTGACGGGATAGCGATTCCTGTGGCTGCGCAGGGCCGCGATGCTCGTCCGCGCGAGGCTCAGCGTCGCGCCGGCCGGCTGGCAGTTCAGCTCGACCTGGCGCCCGCGCCCTTCCCGGTAGAACACCAGGGCCTGGTCCGGCCCGGATTCGGCGAGGCGAGGCACGAGCTGAAACTGCAGGCCCGCCGCCGCGCTGCACCGGTGCAGGGCCTCCAGCAGATCGAGTCCCGTCACGTCCAGATCGCGGACCGGCCGGTTCTCCGTCAGGGCAAGCAGTTGCTCGAGGTCGGGCCAATGCAGCACGCCGCTCGGAAGATACTCGCACAGGAGATAGTGGATCGCCTCGGCGCAGGTCCAGGCCCGGGCGGAGCTCAGGTTGGCGGAAAAGACCGTGCGCGTTTCGCCGTCGAGGGTGACCGCCTCCGGTGCGGCGTTGGCGGTCCCGAGGGGATTGAAGAGGGTCTCCAGCCCCGGCAGCAGCACCGTGGAGCCGTCGTGCTGCAGGACCCGGCGGCCATAGACGGTGATCCGCCGGAGGGTCGCGCTCAGGTCCTTCGCCACAATCTCGATTCTCTCGCCCTCGCCATCGATGCTCGTCTCGATTCCTTCGATCGGTCCGACGAACAGCACCAAACCGGCAATCCCCACCTCCGGCGGCGTCGCATTGTGGAGCTGACACATGCGGATCGTCTGTCCCAGCGCAAAGCGGTCCTCGATGGTTTCGGGCGGGATCGGGCGTGACGTCTCCTGCGTGCTTGATGCGCCGCCGCACGACGCGTGACGCACAACGCAGGACGGATTGTAGGCCAGTCGTGCCCAGCCGAACTCCGGCCCGGCGCTGCGGACGATCTCCAGCGGCTCCAGGTCCCCGCACAGAGCGCCGTCCAGGAACACGGCCACGGTCGCCGCCGGAAGCGCCAGCGGCCGGTAGTCCGGCTGGAAAAGCTCAATCGTGTTGGTCATGGGATTGCCATCCTCAATCATTGACTATCCATCATCCATAATCAATCGCCAGGACTGTCCCTGCTTCGGGCGCCAGACAGGTGACTGGGCACAGGGCACTGGACAACATCATGCTATAGGCTTGGTCACTGCTGCAGGGGCGGACTACGAACCTGTACCGGCCTTCGTCGAGAGGGTCCGTCTCGTACTGGTAGAGCCGGCGCCCGGCGTAGGGAATTGTCGCCAGGGGGTGCTCCAGATCGACCGGGCCGGCGGCAGCGTCCCAGAAGATGTTGAACGCCTGCGGCACGATCGCTTGATCCAGAGGGCAGTAGAACCACCTGAGCCGGAGCCTGCGACCGCCGATCTGCGCGCCGGCGAGACCGAAGACCCCATTCGGCGCGGGCGGAGCCCGTTGTCCATCAGACCTGAGGCGCACCATGACCGCCGCGGCGGTTGTTCTTTCCTGGCGGCCGCCACGATTGAGCCGCCGTACGAGATAGCAGTGCGTCGAGCCTGCCGGATGAGCCAGGCAGGCCGGCAGTGAGATCTCTTGGGAGTCCGGACCGGTCATGCAGATCACGCGGGCCAGATCGACCTGTCGGGCATCTGCGCCGCGATAGACGGCGACACATCCGCTGCGGCCGGCCCAGAATCGGCCCTGCGTCAAGGTGATCCCCGCCGCGAAAGCGGGGGCGGTCACGCCATGAAACAAGGCCTCGCGGAGCCAGGGTCGCTCGTCCGGCAACATGGCAGGGCCGCCTCGCCGAAGTACCCCGACCGCCGAGGTCTGCGCCGCCGCCACGCCCGCGAGACTTCGGATGACTCGCAGCGACGCCCCGGCGGAGCCAACTCCCGCTGCGGAACCGGCCAGGTCGATGACGGCGCCCGCGGGGACGGCGAAAGCGGCAGGCGCTCGTCGGCGGGCGAACAGGCCGAACGGCTCGCATTGCAGTTGGCGAATCTCCGGCTCCGTCAGAACGCGCTTCCAGACGTAGACGGCCGCGACCCGACCGGCGAAGTCCGCCCACCAGGCGCCGAGCGTATCCTGGCGTGACCCCACCGCAAATGCCTGCGAGCCGCTCAGGTTGACGCCGTTCATGGCAGTCGGGTTGCCCGTGGTGCTCTGCCGAATGCCATCGACGTACAAGCGCACGCCGGTGGAACTGTCGCGGTCACACACGCCGACAGCCATGTGCCATTGGCCGTCATTCAAGACGCTGTCCGAGTGGATCTCGCAGAGCGTGGCCTGATTGCGGACCTGCCAGGAGATCCGGTTGTTATAGACGAGCAGTCCGTAGCCTTTGCCCGCGCCATCCAGATACCCCTTGCCCGCGATTGCCCCGAAAGAGCTGCCACTCCACTGGTCGGGCTGACTGGCCGCGGTGTACCGGACGAGCGCCAGCACGGTAATGTCGTCTGTCCCCAGGTTGAGGCAATCGCCCATGCTGATCCAGTCGTTGTCGCCGTCGAATTCGACGGCGCGGCCGCACGGCCCGGCCTGCCAGAGCGGCCCGCCGGAGAAGGTCCCATCCTGGCGGTACCCGCTGAGGTCGTGAACTCTCGGGCCGGCTCCTTCGTTGAGCCGCCAGCAACCGGCCAGACGGTCCGCCAGCGGATGGACCCGCCTGGGTCCCGCGGCGACAGGCGGTTGAACCTTCGAAGGTACCATGATCATCATACGTCTGCCCTCCGACTGGAAGGAACGTGAGGCGGGTAAGAAGTCAAAAGGCAAGAGGTAAAGGGTGCCATTGCCATCAGAATAGTCCTCTTCTCACTTTTTCCTTTCCCCTTTTTCCTTTTGCCCTGCCTCTCAGCTTGTCTGCATGCCGAGGCCCTGGTAGAAGGCGGCGCAGTCGCTGCTCTTGAGCGTCTGTCCGGTCCGGTTGTGCACGAGGATGCCCCAGCGTTGGGGCAGGAGACCTCCGAACGCCGTGGCAACGCTCATGGGGTCGGATTGGTAGATCTTGTTCTGGGTGGGGGCGTAGATCATGCCGATCAAGCGGCAGTTGCCGAGTTGCTGGGGATCGGCGCCGAAGGCCGCATCGCTGCCGGAGGCGTTGGCGGAATACGTCGCGCCGTCGTCGGCCGTGCCGTAGGCATAGACGTACACCGACTTGTCGCCGGTGGAATCCGCCGTCGTATTGGTGGCGATCTTCACCTGAACGAGG
>VGYL01000460.1 GCA_016872975.1 Planctomycetota bacterium | reverse complement strand
AGACCGCTCACGGATTTTCCCGGCCGGGTGAGGGAATCGCCGCTTTCCAGGCGGCCTTTTCGTTGAGACTATTGACGTCCGAGCTACTCGGGTCCTTGACCGTCAGCGAGTACCCCTGGCCGTCGGTGCTCTTGAACCAGTTGTCCTCATAGCGGAAGCTCTGGATGATCTGCCCGGCGGCATCCACCAGCTCGATCCGCTCCCCGCCATTGTCCAGACTACCGGTATACTGGCCCACCACCGGCAAGTTGGAGCCGTACTTGGCTTGGAAGGCAGCGAGGTCTTTGACGACCAGGCAATAGCCGCCGGGCGGCAGGGTGAAGCTGGGGAAGGTACAGCCGATCCCTTTGGTGAACCGCACGAGGTTCAGATTGATGCTCTGGGCGGCGATATTGGTCAGCTCTATATACTCGGTGTTGGGATCGTTGGGATGGCCTGTGTTGAGGGGATGGTACATGATCTCGCTAATCCGCAGGCCCTGCGTGACCGGTCCGACCGCGAAGACCGCCTCGTTCAGGGCGCTCCAGGTGGTGCCGCTGACGGCTCGCGCCTTGACTACGGCGCTCTCGGAGAGCACGATGGGCCCCGTGTACCGGATGGCCGAAGCGGTCACGTCAGCCGTTGGGGCGCTGCTCGTCGCTGCCTTCATGGCGGCAAGCTCGACCGAGATCAGGAAGTCGGAGCTGTCGAGGGTCCCATTGAGCCCATGGATAGCCAGCAGATTGGTGCCGGGGGCGAGGAGACTCACGTAGGCGGAGATGTCGATCGTCGTCTGCACCACGGCCGCGGCATCCGGATTGTCTGCGCTGCCCACGGAATTCCACTGGGGGGTGCCCGTGAAGTTGCGCCGGGCCACCTCCGTGCCGTTCAGGTAGGCGATGAAGCCATCGTCGTACCGCATCTTGAGCAGCAGGCTCGAATAGGTCGTGTTCGGCACGGTAAACGGGATGCGGATGTAGCAGGTGGCCTGCTTGTTGTACATCTGGGCCCCGAGGTCGATGCTGAGGAACGGCCCGTAGCCGGAGCCGCGCTCGTAACCGACGCCGCCGGGACTGCCCGTCACGGTTGTCCAGGTCGAGTCATTGAAACGCCAGGAGCTGCGCCAGGCGTTGTCGACAGGCCCCGTCGGCACAAGCACCCGCTTGGGGGCGTCCTCCGCCACGAGCGTCACCGAGCTGCCGCCCTGCGCGGCCTGGCCCGGCAGGCGCGGGTCGGTCCCGTCGAGCGTGTACCAGATGGCGCTGCCGCCCAGGGACAGCCGGGCCCCGGCAGCCGCGTGGCCTCCGTGCTGGTAGATCCCGTTGACGTAAAAGACCGGCGCGTCAAGGTTCGGATAGAGCCCGGCGGTGCGGAACTGGCCGAGCACGATGGCGGTGCGCTGGGGCAGGTATGTGCTGAGGATCCGGTCGCGCATGGCGGCCCAATGGGCCGGCGTGATGTTCCGACCGTGCATGTCGCCCCAGCGGGCCGCCTCCGGGATGACCGCCTTTTCGATGACACTCGCCATCTTCAAATATCGTTCGAATACCAGGCCGGGGGTGAGAATCCCGGTGTTGAAGAGCAGGCGGTGGATGCGGTCGGCGAAGAACAGCCGGTACTCGGGGTTATTCTGCAGCAGCGCGTGAAACTGGCCCACGTCCCGGCTATCGGGGCTGGTGATTCTGTCCACGTTCAGCGGCGAGCGCGACGTGAGCATGACGTCCTCGGCGTCCCAGCAGTAGAACTTGAAGCCGGTGCCGGCCGGCGTACGGTCACGGGCCAGCCAGTAGTTGTTCCAGGGCCAGTCCCAGTTGCCCACCCACATGTTCACGATCATGTAGTCCACATAGTTGGTCAGGTCCAGCAGGCACGGATAGCCGGGCCGGACGGCGCCGTCGGGGCCCTTGCCCTGGAGCTTCAGCAAGGCCTCGTACGAAGTGGCCGCCGCTTGGCACTGTGACTGCATCTGGCTCAGGGCCGTGCGATCGCCCTGGTCCAGGGCCAGGCCCCTGTGTTTGAACACGTCCCAGTCTTCTTTGTCGCCGCCGTGGTAGCTGCTGGAGAAGGACCCGTCCGGCCGCTCGCAGGGGTTGTAGAGGCCCCAGTACAGGCCGTTGACGTAGAGGTGCACGAACGTCCCGTGCGGGGCCGCGTGGCCGGTGTCCCGCTGGAGGTCGCGCACGAACTGGTCCCGCAGGTACGTCGCGTTCTGCTCGTTGCCGCTCCAGGAGTAGCCGTCGTTGGCCCCGCCGCGCAGGACGACCGTGTCGAACTCCTGGGCCGCGTCCTTTCCGAACAGCGGGTAGCGCAGCTTCGTGGCCCCGTAGATCCCCTTGAACAGCAGGCGGAAGGAGTGTTTGCGCGTGGCTGCCGGGGTCCGGAAGTAGCCCCCTTGCACCCGGACGCCGCAGTTGACTTGGAAGCCCGGCGTGCCGTCCGGATAGATCAGCTCGACCGACCCCGGCCTCTCCCAGGCGACTCCTTCACCTTGCGGATTGGCGTAGATGCCCGTCTGGGCGTCGAACAGGTCCCGCAAGGTCATCACCAGGGACAGGGAAGGGATCGACAACAGGGCGGGCCTTACCTCCGCGGCATACTGCGGGTTGGAGAGGATCGCGGGGGCCATCTCGTAATCGGCCGCCACCCCTTTCCAATCCACCGGAAAGTCGGCCGGCCGGGCCGATTGCTGGAGGACGTTGGCGAGAAAGATGTAAGTCCGGGTCTCGATGCGGCTCGACCTCCAGCCCGGTTTGACCGCCATAGCCCGCAGGCAGGTCGTCTTGGCGATCCGAATAGGCTGCGTGTACGGGGTCCCGTTCGGGAAGCGTCCTCCCTCCTGGTATGGCTCGCTGCCGTCGACCGTATAGTAGATAGCGGCATCCGGCGTGTCGCACATCAGGGCGACCTGAAACGGCTGCTCATAGAAGCCCCGCTCGTGGCTGAACCACACCTCGCCGACCAGCCCGGCGTACGTCTGGACGTTCGGCCGGCCCGGCGTGGCCGAGCTGAGGAACTGCCACTCGCCCGAGCCGTCAGGATACCGGCCGTAGGAGAGATTGGGGTACTGCGGCCCGAATTCGACCCCGTCGAGCCGGGTGCTGCCGTCCGAATCGAAGAGATAGAGGCTGTCGCCCTCCGCATTCAGCCTGAAGTTGGCGTGCAGTCCCGGATTGGCCGTATCGCCGTCGGCCCAGATAATCAGGAATCCGCCCGCCGGAATGGTCGTCAAGGCCGCCTGGCCTGTGGGAATCCGCCATTTCGCGGGCGCACTGGCGTCATCCGTCAGGTACAGACCGCCCACGTTGACAGGCGTCCGCGACGGGTTATGCAACTCGACCCAGTCCTCGAACCGGCCCTGCGGATCGGCAAGGACACTGCTGTTGGACGCCATAATCTCGTTGATCCGCACCGGCAGATCATCCGCTGCCGTACGGATGGCCGGCGGGAGTCCCCGGCCCTCAGCAGCCGCACCCCCGCCCGCGCCGACCGGGATCGCGGAGAGAGGGTAGCTTATCCCGCAGATCGCCACCAGAACGGCGAACGCGACATGGGGCATGCGTCCCGAGCAGTTGTGCATTTCACGTCCTTCCTCCCGGCCGTCGGCGCCGGTCACCCGACTCCCCCGGTCGCCTGTGTCACCGGAGTGCCGTAACTCCCGTAGTGTACGACATTTGTGTCCCTCTTGTCAACAGGGCAACCGGCCTGGCTCAGAACCGGGTAACAGATCCGGCATTTGACGCACGGCACGCCCAAGCCGGTTGGCTTGCCAACCGGTTTGAGCGTGTCCGCTCGGGCTACCGCATGGGGCACGTCCCGCACGCCACCCGGCCGGGAAGTGGGCGAAAGCCGCAAGATGGGCGACACTGCCCGAAGATGCTCACCCCCGGCCAAAGATGCTCACCTTCTCCCAAAGATGCGCACCGGAGTGTGTTGAGCATCTTTGGTGGTACGGCTGGTCGGGAGGGCCTCGTTCCGCCGCGAAGACAAGGTGCGGCCCCGTAGTTCCCGTATATTCCTATGGCACAAATGGAGATTCCGCGCCCCGAGCGTGGCGGACGACGCGACTCCGGGCGCGTGGTCCCCATGCGACGGTGTACGCGTTTGTAGTGACGCCGCGCGGCGTTTCTTCTTACGTTGGGCGTCCGCGCCCGACTTTCGGCGAGCGGGGACGGGGTCCCCAAACGCTCTTCCTCGCGTTTGGGAGCCCACGCTCGCCCTACGCGGAGACGTTCCGGGCGCGCGCCACCACAACCCGGACCGAACTGAACCAGGCCGAATGTTGGAATCATACCATGATGGACGAGGCGATTCCCTGCCCCCGGCAGGAAGCGGAAGACGCTGATGGTTTGGGCAGGGGGGCGACTTCAAGAGCCTGTCCAGTCGGGAGTTCATCTTCGATGGCACGGTGTGTGGTACGCACCCGAGGACACAGCCGGGGGCGGCTGTGCTACATCTATCGGCGACGGGCCTGCGTGGCGTCGAGAGTCTGCTGGAGCTCTTCGGGTGTCAGCGCGACGATCTGGCCGTCCGAGAGCAGGACGTTGCATTTGCCGCTGTGGACGGGTTTGGACTCGTAAACCAGGACGCCGGGAGCCGCCGCATCGCCGCGGCTGCCGGGCACGTAAACGTATTCGCTGCCGTTGGGGTCGGGGCAGCGGAACAGCTTGGAGCCGTAGCCCGCGAAATCCATCAACTCCTGCCTGCTGGCCGGGAGGCTGTCATTGCTGATCGCGTAGGTCTGGAGGGTCTGGGCGATGGAACGCAGGTTCCCCTGGCACGAGAGGGAGGAGGCCTTCTTGTGCGTGTCGACCATCGCGGTCGCATATTGCCGACCGGCCTCGCCGGTCGTCTTGAGAACCCAGCGGACGCCCAGGGCGATCAGGCCGAAGAAGATGACGGCCGTGAGGATGTTGATGATCGTGCCGCCCCGGACGCGGGCTCCCGGCGTGGAGAACGAGGCCTCTTTTCGCGGAGTCATAACCAGACCTTTCAACGGCGTTACAGTGTCGCCTCCATTCTATGCCCGAGCCCCACCGGCAGCAATATCGGTGACGCGAGGGCCGGGGCAATTGCCTGTCTGGCGGCGAAGCTGTTTGGAGTCCCGCATTTACGCGGTCCTGGGCCGCCCGAAGGCGGACGCGGCGGGTGCGACGCCGGCGCACTTTGCCGCCGGCGATCTCGTGATTGAGACAAAGGCCCATCCAGGAGCTATAGTGCTTTCCCGTGGCGAAGCGGTTCATGTCGATCCCGCATTCGCTGATGACCGTCTGGGCGATCGTATCGGTGTTGCTCTGAACCAACGGATGCCTCATCTGCGCCAGGACGACCGGGTTGCGCTCGCGCCCATGCTACGGAACGACGTGGCCCGAGAACGTCACGATGCTCAGGGGCGTCATCCGGAAGGCAACCTTGCCGCCCGTGACGGCCACGTCGCCGGCCTCCTGGAGGCTCTCGGTGGCCGAGGTCCGGTAGGTCTTCAGCGACGCCAGGCCTTCGAGGTTGCGGAAGGTGAGGTTCAGGACCTCCTCCTGGTCCGTAGGATTGAGGGCCACGACGGAGAGGTCGCCATCCTTCTCATGCAGGAATGCACCCACCTGGACGGTGCCGAAGCCCGGCTGGGCGTCGATCCGTTGGGCGCCGGGCCGGATGAACCGGGTGTAGTGCATGGCGGTGTAGGTCTTGGGCGTGTAGGTGCTCATCACCATCAGGCCGTGCGTGCTCTCCTTGCTCTCGGTGATCTGCCAGGGGACGAAGGCCGAGCAGTTGCCGGCCACCAGGGCGTTGTGCAGAGCGTTGCCGATCCC
>VGYL01000459.1 GCA_016872975.1 Planctomycetota bacterium | reverse complement strand
CGGCGGGAGGCGGCAATGATTTCATCCGCAGAGTTGCCTGGTATGTGACGGGAACCGGCACGCCGGAGTTCGAGCACTTGAGCATGCTGCCGTTCGTGACCTCCTCCTGGCGCATGCCCGGCGTCGTTCGCGACCTTGCGCTCGATCCCGATGGGCGCGGCGATTACGAGGTCCTCGAGCGACGGCCCGGACTCATGCGTCCGGGTCGCCAGAAGGAGGAGAGTCTGTGCCCGCTGAATCCCGATTTCGGCGGTATCGTGCGCTACGGCTGGTGCACGCCAGATTTCATCATGGGCTCGCTCCTGTTCGAGGCGCGGCCGAACACCGACTGGGCGACGATCAGTTCCCAGTGCCGCTGGCACGGGGTCATCTTCCGGGGCGCCACCGATGCCCGCATCTATCCCTACTGCGAAACCAGGAAGAGCACCTACAACCAGCACTGGGCCGTGCAGCACAAGGGCACGTTGATTTCCCAGAAACTCAAGACCAGCGTGCATGCGGACGGTCTCCGCGTCTGGTTCTCCAAGGAGGGATTGACCGTCCCCGTGAAAGAGGGCGACTGGTATTTCACGGAAGCCGCCGGGGCGTGGGCGGCGGTACGCGTGGTTGCCGGGAACACCGCTTTCCTCCGATACAAGCCCGCGCCGGGAAAGGGAAAGACGGACAGGGAATCCTCGGATGAGGAGGAGGACGCGACCCCGAAAGAAGGCTTGGTGTTGAAGTGCGACAACGATCTTTCGCCCGTGATCGTCGAAGCGGCACGCAAGGCGGACTTCCCGTCTCTCGCCGCCTTCCAGAAAGCCGTGCTTGCGCTGCCGCTGAAGCAGGAAGACGACCGGCTCTCCTACACAGGGCTGGGCGGCGGACGGTTTACCTTCTTCACCGACCAGAGCCGCCCGCCCGAGATCAACGGCCGGCCGGTGAACTACGCGCCGGCGAGGGTCTACGACAGCCCGTTCGTTCAATCCGAATGGGACAGCGGCGTCGTGACCATCCGGAAGGGCGACCGGAAGCTCTCGCTGGACTTCACTGCCGCCGAGCCTCCGCCCCATCCCGCCCTCGGCCGGCGGTTCGTGCCTGCGGATGTGGATTGGGGGCATCCGGTGTATGCCTCCGGATTCGATCGCCCGGACGCGCTGGAGGACTGGAAGCTCGAGGGCGGGACGCGCGTAGCCGTCGAAGACGGCAGGCTGGTGCTCGAGAGTCAGGATGCGGGCAATCCGAACACGGCGGACAGCAATCACCTGGTCTGCTGGCTCGCGAAGGAAATGCCGGGCGATTTCCTGCTCGAATTCAAGGTGCGTCCGCAGGACCGCAGGCGGGGGCTGAACATCGTCTTCTTCAACGCGCGCGGCCTCCATGGCGAGAGCGTCTTCGACCCCTCGCTCAAGCCGCGCACCGGCCGCTTCTCCCAGTACCACAGCGGCGACCTGAACAACTATCACATCTCCTACTGGGCGGCGGAGCGCGGCACGGTCAACGTGCGCAAGAACGCCGGTTTCCGGCACGTCGCCACCGGAAACGACCTCGTCACCCCCGCGCCGTCGAACGCCTTCCAGACCGTCCGCCTCTACAAGCGGCAGGGCGCCATCCGGCTCATGGTGGACGATGTCGTCTCTGTCGCCTATGACGACGACGGCAGGACCTTCGGCCCGGTCTGGTCGCACCCGGGATGGATCGCGCTCCGGCAGATGGCCCATACCGTCCGCTGCGAATACGACGACCTGAAGGTGTTCCCTCTCAAGCCGCAGCCGGGCGACCCGGCGGCGGGGTCGAGGGAGAAGCCATCGCCATGAAGCTGACCGGCGGTTCCCTGAAGAACGCCGTCGATCCCATGCAGGAGCATGCATGAAGCCGCGGCACAAGTGGGTTCTCGGGCCCGTTCTCGTCCTGACCGCGGCGGTTCTCGCCGTGGCGGCCGCGCCCATGGCCGGAGCGGCGGAGCGACGTGTGACGGTCCGGCTGCCGGACAAGCCCACGGCGGTCGTCGAACGGATCTTCGCCGTGTTCGGCCGCGTGGTGCAGGAACGTACCGGCGTCGTCCCGGAGGAAGGCCCCGACGGGAGGATTGTCTTTGCCCTGCGCGCCGGTTTCGGCGCGGAAGGCTACGAAATCGCCGACGGCGAGGACGGTGAAGTCGTCATCACCGGCAACGACGCGCGCGGGCTGCTCCACGGCGTCGGCGCGTTTCTTCGGGCGGCGCGTCTGGAGCCCGGCCGTTTCACGCCCGGCGCATGGCGCGGGACGAGCGCGCCGGCCAGCCCCTTGCGCATGGCCTATCTGGCCTCGCACACCGGCAACTGGTACGAGAATGCCCCGGCCGAGGCTGTTCAGCGCTACATCGAGGAACTGGGACTCTGGGGGTACAACGCGATCATGGTGTGTTGCGCGACCGAGCAGTTCGACAGCCTTTCCGATCCCAAGGCCCAACAGTTGATCGCCCACGTGCGCACGATCCTTGCGGCGAGCCGGCAGATCGGCATGAAAGCCGCGCTGGTCCACTGTGCCAACAACACCTACAAGTCCCTGCCGGATGAACTCGCGGCCGTGGAGACCACCCGGCAGATCACGGCGCTCGGCACCCATGTCTGTCCCGCCAAGCCCGCCGGACGGGAGCGGCTCATGCGGGAGTGGACGGAAGTCCTGGAGGCGTTTCGCCCGGTGGGGCTGGACTACGTGTGCTTCTGGCCCTTCGACAACGGAGGCTGCAATTGCGAGAAGTGCCGCCCTTGGGGCAGCAACGGCTACATTTCCATCAGCAGGGACATGGCGGCGGAGTTTCGCAGGTTCTACCCTCGGGGCGAGGTCATCCTGTCGGCGTGGCGGTTCCTGGCCGGGGAGTGGCACGATCTGTACGACGTGCTGGGCAAGGATGCCGGCTGGGCGCAGTACATCCTGGCCAACAGTTGTCGCGGATTCCCCGAAGATGTGGCGAAGGCCAATGAAGAAACCACCCAGCGGGGCTCTCCGGGGAACCTGGCGCTGATGGTGTTTCCGGAAATCAGCATGCTCGGCATGTATCCGTGGGGCGGACGCGGGGCCACGTACCGGGTGGCCGACTGGAAACGGGAGATCGAGCAGGCGCGCCGACTGGGCGCCCGGAGCATCATGCCTTACTCCGAAGGGATCTATGAGGATGCCGCCAAGGTGCTCTGGGTGCAGGCCTTCTGGGACCCCAGGCGCAGCGTGGAGGAAGTACTGAAAGAGTACATCCGCTACGAATACGACCCGCAGGTCCTGCCGCAGATCCTGGAGGTCATCGACCTGCTGGGCACGATGCAGGAGGTCTCGCTGAAGAGCAAGACGTTCACGCCGCTGGAAGCCCAGCGCGGCAGGCAGTGCGGCGATTTTGTGGACCAGATCGAGCCGAACCTGCCGGCGCATGTGCGCACCTCGTGGCGCTGGAAACTCCTCGCGAACCGATGTCGCCTGGAAGCCTGCCTGCGGCAGGGGCGGGCGTTCGAGCCCAACGGCGACTACACCGAGGAAGCCCGGCGCTGTCTCGATGAGATCGCCCGGATCTATTGCGTCGACGAGCGCACGCTGCCGTTCACCAAGCCGGGGATCCTGGACCGCAAGGCGGGCAGGAAGCAGCAGGTGGTGGACGACGAAGGCGCAGGTTCCAAGCCACCGAAGAGGAAGGAGAGCCCATGAAGGACGACCGAACGACTGCCGTGGGCAACGGTTCCATCGCGCGCGCGATCATTGCCGCCGTGATGATCCTGGCTCCCCCCACCTCTCGCGCCGAAGGCGGCCGCGTCGTCCTGAAGCGCGTCGAGCTTTCCCGCCAGGCCAGGGAGGAGGCCAAGGCGCCGGTGCGTCCCGGCGAACCGGGGAGGCAGCCGTTCTGGAACGTGGCGTCCCGCAAGTTCATGTACGCGCCCGCGTTCGACTTCGCGGCCGTCGGGGGAGCGAAGTCCTACCGCTTCACGGCGCGATCGGGTGCCGATTTCCAAGCCTACACGTTCACGGCGCCGACGCCGTGGAGCGATCTCGGGCCGATCTGGCGGGACCTGCCGGTCGGAATGGTCGAGCTCACGGTCGAGGCGCTCGATGGCGGCAAGGTCCTGGAGGAAGCGGGGCGGCGCCGGTTCTACCGCGACTCGCCTTTCCGGGGGCCGTACCGCGCGCCGGTTGTCGACTATCGCGAGAGCGCGCGGCGGCTCCTCGACCACACGTTCCAGCAGCCCTATGTCCAGTACTGGCTCACCCACGACACACCCGATCCGTGGCTCGGCCACTACAGCTATGCATCGAAGGTGATCGGCGCCGTGATCGAGGCGATGACGCTGGCGATCCGGGAGGACATGCCCTTCAGGAAGGACGCCCAGGTCATCGCGGAGAGGGCCGCCGCGTACCTGATCGAGACCAGCACCCCCGAGGGGTCGCCCTACCCCCATTTCCCGCTGACTTACGATCTCTCGCAGGCGAAGGCGCCGGTCGCCGCCGCGAGGATGCACAGCGGGAAGATCATGATGTTCTACCCCGCCGAGGTGGGGTTGCAGTATCTCGATCTGCACCGCGTCACGGGCAGCCCCGCGCTGCTGCAAGCCGTCCGGCGCATCGCCGACACCTACGTGCGCACCCAGTTGCCGTCCGGATCGTGGCCGATCATGGTGGACGTCGCCACGGGCAAGTCCGGTGGCGAGGCCGAGTGCATCCCCGTGCACATCGTCCGGTTCCTGCACGAACTGGTCCGCACGCACGGCCTCAACGAATACGAGAAGTGCCGCAAGGCGGCGTTCGACTGGATCATGGCCAACCCGGTGCGGACCTTCAACTGGTCGGCGCAGTTCGAGGACGGCAGTCCCTACCAGCCGCCGTACGCGAACATGAGCGCCCGGGCGGCGGCCCTGTACCTGGTCCTCTACCTCGAGGAAGACGGTGGCGGAGACAAATCGAAGGCCGACATGGCACGGGAGATCCTCCGGTTCTCGGAGGATCAGTTCATCATCTGGGAGCGGCCCGCGCCCGGACTGCGGGCCGACCTGTTCGACCCCGAGACCGGCCGCTGTCCGCAGGACCACTGGAGCTTCACGAGCACGCCGGCCTGGATCACGCCCTCCGTGCTCGAACAGTACGGCTTCTACCTTCCCGTCGGCACCAGCGGGGCGGTCGCGCTGGAGGCCTACTTGGCGGCTTGGAAGACGAGCGGGAGCGAAATGGATCTGGCCAAGGCCGTGTCGCTCGCCAACAACATGACCTATCTCCAGATGCTGCAGGGCGACGGGGGCATCCCCACGCAGTGGGTGACCGGCTATCGCGGATGCTACGGCTGGGTGAACAACCTCGCCTCGCAGGCCCGCGCCCTGCTGGCGATCGCCGACGCGCTGAAGGGGGTTTCGATCGTCCAGATAGAGGCGGGGGCGCGCTGCGCCCACGAAGCCGCTGGCACACCGTGCCCCTACGCCGCCCTCGAGGGCGCGTATTGCCCCTATACGGGGAATGCCCTTTCCGGCGGGGAGAAGAAAGCCAAAGGCAGGAATCCGGCCAAGAAGCCGGGTGGGGCGAGGGGCGGTCCCGGCACAACGTCGTGACGCGTCGCCTGTGAGACAGGGTTGGCCCAGGGTGGGGTGGAGGACCGAGGCATGAGACGTCCCATTGTCCTGATTGCCTGGTGGATGACCTCCGGGGGTGTGCTTCACGCGGCCGCCGAAGGGAAGACGCAGTTGCGCGATGAGCTTCAGCGACCGGTCGACGCGCGACTGCTGAAGATCGAAGCCTCCGGCATCGAAGGGTGCGGGCTGTTCACGGGACGAGTGCACGTGGCGCGCAGCGCGCGG
>VGYL01000458.1 GCA_016872975.1 Planctomycetota bacterium | reverse complement strand
GCCGCCGATTGCGTCACGCTGATGATGGCGGCTTTGCTCGCGGCATAGGCCATTTGAACACTGCGGCCCCGCCGGCCGGAGATGGAGGAAAAGTTCACGATCTTGCCGTAGCTCTTCGTGGCGAGGGCGTCCCGCCCTTGTTCTTCCGTGTCGAGGGCGTCCCGCCCTCGATCCGCGGGCAAGATGCCCGCGACACGCAAGGGCGGGACGCCCTCGCCACGTGAAGAACTGGCCGGCCCTTCGGCGAGGACTTCCGGCGGAATCTGGCGGATCATCTGCCGGCCCACCGCCTGCATGCAGAAGACCGTGCCCTTGAGATTCGTGTCGATGATGCGGTCCCAGTCCTCCTCCGTCATCGCCAGGAACGCCTGCGTCCGCACGATGCCGGCCGCGTTGACGAGTACATCGATGTGACGGAACACGCCCGTCACGTACTCCACGAGAATCTCCGCCTCGGGCAGGCGCGCGACATCCATCGAATGTGCCGACCCACGGCCGCCAAGGGCGTGAATCTCCCGAGCGGTTGCCACGGCCGTTTCCATGTTGATATCGACACCCACAACAGCCGCTCCCTCGCGTGCCAGACGCAGCGCCACCGCTTTGCCGAGCCCCTGGCCCGCGCCCGTGACAATCGCTACCTTACCCGCCAACCGCAATTTCATATCACCTCATCGAAAGCCCAACCCATCCGCCGCATCATACCGTGGCATGGGCATCCTGCCTCATTCTTCTACACATCTTTAACTGCTCATGCTGGGTGGCATCGCCAAGGCCTAAGGCCTTGACGATGGCTCTCCCATCTGCCAGCCAGCTTTCGTCAAGGGTTCAAACCATCGTCAAGGGCCGAGCCCTTGGCGATGCCACCCATCAGGCTCAAACCGTAGTCCTGCGATATCATTGTTTGTTCATGCATACTCCGGTCCACAATATTCATGGGCGCTCGCGCCCATGCTACTGGGCCCCCAAACGCGGAGGAATGCGTTTGGGGGCCCCTTCACGGGCGGGACGCCCGTGCTACGTTAGAAAGACATCGGCCGCCACGTCACAGAGGAAGCGGTGAATCCGGTTGTCGTACTCGCGATAGAACTCCGGCGGCAGACTGTAAAACTCGTTCCGATGGACGAACTGCCCCTTCTCATCACGGCGGCCGACCGACGCGAAATTGTAGTGATGGAAGACGTTGTGGTGCGGCGACGGACCCGTATCGCCACGCGCGTCGTATTCGCGCAGGCACTGCGCCGCGAAAACCGAGCCGGCCGACGCCTCGCGCCGGGCGTAGGCCAGCGTGTCTTCCCACCAGAACCCGAACCGGTCCGGGCAGACCTCGTGGAGGACTTCCGCGAAGATCACCTGGAGCGAGGGCGAGACCTTGAAATGGTTGCGGCCTTTCGTGGCCCGGCCGAGCACCTGCCGCGCGGCCGGGCGCAGGTCGTCGCCGGAATGGAAGTCCAGCATGATGCCGTGCTCGACGGCGACCGCTTGCAGGCCGGCGCTGCGCTGCTCGAGTCCCACCAGGCCATCCGCGCCCGTGTAGTCCTGGCCTTTGACGACGCCGACATTCGGTGCGATGTGCGTAAGTGCGACGCCGCGCTGTCGCAACTGGCGGATCAGGAACCACAACTCGGCCGCCGTGGTCAAACAGGCGGAGGCATCCATCTGGGGCGGGCATTCATCGATGCTGAGCTCCAGATCGAAGGGAGTATCGCCCTTGAGGCTCTTGAGGTGCGCGCAGAGTTCCGCCACGACGTCGAGTGCCGACCCATACTTGGCCGCCGCATCCGACGAGGCGTAATCGACGATGTCCGACACGTCCAGCGTGAAGAACGTATAATCGCGGGCGGCGTCGATGATGCGCTTGGCCCGCTCCAGGCCGCTGGGACCGCGCCGGATCGTGATGTGGTCGGCGTCGGCCCCGTAGGTGGGCCAGGTGTCGCTCTTCAACGCCTCGATCACGCCGGCGACCCAGAGTCCTTCGAACGTGCTGCCGGTGTGTCCTTCGGCCAGCGTGCCGAAGCCGTACAGGTAATTCGCCCGGGCGGGCCGGCCCGCCAGGATATCCTCCAGCAGGTTGAGCTCGCGCACGGAGTTTTGAATCGCGTTGGCGGCAAACCGGCCCTCGGCCATCGCCCGCCAGATGCCCGGCCAGGCCGAGGTGGACATCCGCGTGCCGATCCCCAGGCGCGGGACCGCTCCCAGCGCCCGCGGTGCCTTGTCCGGCCGGATCCCCCGCACATAACTGCGAATCGTGGCAGCATCCGCGGCGTACACGGCCAGAAGAACGTCGTTCCCCAGGGACATCACGTGCAAAGGATGGGCAAGATGGCTGTTGACCGACCCGATCTCGACGAAAACATGCTGGCCGTCCGACAGGCGGACCAGGAGGCACGTATTGATCCCGCAGCGAGCCCAGGACCCAGGATACACCGTGCAACGCTCGTGCGTGGGCAACGACCGCGCTTCGGCGTCGATCTCATGGATCGTGTGCCAGTACCCGGGCTCCACGGAACGCACCAGGCGCAGTGCCGCTTGGGGGTCCCAGGTGGCCGTGTCCAGAACCGCCGGATTGACCGCCGGATCGATTTCGAGCTTGCCGAACTGCATGCCGTGATGTTACCCCGCCAAATCGCCGCCGTCAACGCAACGAAGCATTGCGGGTGCATGACCGTCCTTGCGCGTCTCCGGAACAACGGCTGTCCGGTCCCTGCGCGACAAGAGGAAACGGGGACATTCTACTTTTCCTGCCGGCAGAGGGAAAAGTAGAATGTCCCCTTTTCCGGCGGTGGTTTGAGCCGAGCCGGAATGCCCGCGCAGGAACGGTCATGCACGCAAGCATTGCCTTGGCGGCCCGGATGGCGTATAACAGCCCCGTGTGACGCGCACGGTGTGCAGGCGGGCCATGCCTGGATGCCCGGCAAATGGCAACAAGGCGCCGACAGGAGCACGATCCATGGGGCCCGAAGGATTGCCGAGACAAGAGCAGTATGGATTCGAGGCGGCGCCAGGCGCGGACGGCCGCGTCTGGGAGCCCGCGTCCGTTCCGCGGGACGCAGGGGTGCAGGCGCCGCCGACGACGCTATGGGGCACGCTGAGCCGTCTGGGGCCGGGCATGATCATCGCCGGCTCGATCGTCGGGTCGGGGGAGCTGGTCCTGACGACCAAGGTCGGGGCCGAGGCGGGCTTCTGGCTGCTGTGGCTGATCGTCATCGGCTGCATCATCAAGGTCTCCACCCAGATCGAGTTCGCCCGCCACACGATCACCTGGGGCGACACCCCGCTCAAGGCCCTCAACGCGGTGCCCGGCCCGCGCCTGCGGGTCAACTGGCTCCTGTGGTACTGGACCTTCATGACGATCCTCGTCGTCTTCCAGCAGGGCGGCATCCTCGGCGGCGCCGGCGAGGCCCTGGCCATCAGCCGGCCGTTGACCGCTTCCGGCGCCGAGTACAATCGCCTGCAGGACGAGTTGGTCAAGAACCAGGTTGACCTCAAGGTGCGTCAGACCCGGGACCCCGGCGATCCCGCCATCCCCGGACTCCAGCAGAACATCACGGTGCTCACGGGGCAGATCGCCCAGCGCCGTGCGCCGCGCGATCCCTACCTTTGGGCGGTGCTGTTGGCGGCAATAACGTCCGTGCTGCTCTACGTGGGCCGGTACCAGCTCATCCAGATCGTCGCGACGGCGCTGGTGGCCACGTTCACGCTCGTGACGATCCTGACGGTGATCGCCCTGCAGATGCGGCCGGAATGGGCCATTCGCGGCGAGGAGCTCGTCCGCGGCTTGTCCTTCCATCTGCCGCCGGCGAATTCCGTCACCGGCGTCAATCCCATGCGCACCGCTTTCGGGGCCTTCGGGATCATCGGCATCGGTGCGGCGGAACTGATCATGTACCCCTACTGGTGCCTGGAGAAGGGCTACGCGAAATCCACCGGTCCCCGCGACGGGACCCGGGGCTGGACGGACCGCGCCCGCGGCTGGATTCGCGTGCTGCAAATCGATGCCTGGACCTCCATGGTGGTCTACACGTTCGCGACGGTGGCCTTCTACCTGCTGGGAGCCGCGGTGCTCAGTCGCATCGGGCTCGTCCCTGACAATCGGGACATGGTGCGTACGCTGATGGCCATGTACATCCCTGTCTTCGGTCCCGCGGCCCAGGTCATCTTCCTGTCCGGGGCATTCGCGGTGCTGTATTCGACGCTCTTTGTCGCCGCCGCCGGCAACTCGCGGATGGTGGCCGATGCCTTCGGCGTGTACGGCCTGACGGACAACTCCGAGGCGGAACGAGCCAAATGGACGCGCCGGATCAGCGCCGTCTGGCCGTTCCTGGCGCTGGTTCTGTACGTGTTCGTGCGGGCGCCGGCCGCCATGATCGTCGCCTGCGGCATCGCCCAATCGATCATGCTGCCGCTGCTCGGTGCGGCGGCCCTGTATTTCCGCTATCGGCGGATCGACCCGGAGCTGCGGCCGGGCAAGTTGTGGGACGCCATGCTCTGGATCGCCTTCGGCGCATTCATCGTGGTGGGCGCCTGGTCCGTCTTCACCGTGTTGGTCAAGTGAACAGGAGGTACTGACAATGGCTATCAGATCGCAGTTCGCAGTTGGCAGATCGCAGATCGTGTTGGCGGCTCTTGGGTGCATTTTGAGTATGGTCCCCATCTGGCAGACCGCGGCCGCCGCCGGCAAGCTGGGCGTCCAGGAGAAGCCGTTCGGCCAGACGACCGACGGGCAGACGGTGGCCATCTTCGAGCTGACCAATGCCAACGGCTTGCGGGCACGGGTGATGGAGTACGGAGCGATCCTCGTCTCGCTCGAGGTCCCCAACCGCGACGGCAAGCTCGTGGACGTTGCCCTGGGCTTCGACGATCTGGCGCCCTATCTGCGCGGGCACCCGCTGTTCGGCTCGACCGTCGGCCGGTACGCCAACCGCATCGCCGGGGCGCGCTTCGTGCTTGACGGCGTCGAGTACAAGCTGACCGCCAACTCCGGCAAGAACCACATCCACGGCGGCGGCAACAAACGGTTCGACAAGGTTGTCTGGCAGGGCCAGCGGCTGGAAGGCGACGGTTGGGTCGGCGTGCGCTTCAGTCACCTGAGCCTCAATGGCGAGGAAGGCTTCCCCGGCAATCTCGAATGCAGCGTCATGTACCTCCTGAACAACGACAACGAGCTGCAGATCCGCTACGGCGCCATCACGGACAAGCCGACCATCGTCAACCTGACCAACCACAGCTACTTCAATCTCGCCGGCGAAGGCAAGGGCGATGTCCTCGGCCACGAGATGATGATCGATGCCGACTTCTACACGCCCGCGGGCGAGGGCCTGATCCCCACCGGCGAGATTCACACGGTCAAAGGCACCCCGCTCGATTTCACGCAGCCCCAGACCATCGGCGCACGGATCGCCGAGTTGACGCAGACGCGCGGTTACGACCACTGCTACGTCTTGGCAGGCCGTAGCGAGGGCGGCCCGCCCTCGAATCGCGGGCAGGATGCCCGCGCCACGTTGGCAGCACGCGTCTACGAACCAACGGGCGGCATCGTGATGGAAGTCCGCACCACGGAACCCGGCGTGCAGCTCTACACGGCCAACGGCATGAAGAACATCCAGGGCAAAGGCGGCAAGGTCTACGGCAATCACTACGGCTTCTGCCTGGAAACCCAGCACTTCCCCGACTCGCCCAACAAGCCGCACTTCCCCTCCACCGTCCTGCGCCCCGGCCAGAAATTCGAGAGCACCACCATCTTCCGATTCTCTTCAAAATAGAAGCCGCTGCGATTCGGAGTCCGGTTC
>VGYL01000457.1 GCA_016872975.1 Planctomycetota bacterium | reverse complement strand
TGGTGGATCATGCGATGCGACGGTTCGACAGCAAGGAAGTGCTGCGGTTTCTCGGCCGGCGTACGAACTGCCGGTTCCACGGAGAAGTGGCGACCAGTTATCTGGTGCGTCCGGAAGGGGTGCGCGCAAGGCCCTGGCTCCAAGAGAACTCGATCAAGATGTATGACAAGCGAGGTTCCGTCTTGCGGATCGAGACCACGATCAACAATGCCCGCAGATTTACCGTCCGCCGGATGACGACGTGGAAGGGCATTCGCCGCTTGCGTTGGGTACGGATGCGTCATGGGGTGACGGACTTGCGTCGGCGCGTGGAAATCAGTCGCGCCGCGAATGAGCGCTATTTGGAGGCGCTTGCCGTCGTGGACGTGCCCTCGCCCGTCCATACTTTGCTGGATGGGGTAAGTCGGCCGGTGACGAAAGACCGGCGGCCGTACCGGGCGTTGCGTCCGGTCAGTCCCCAGGAGGCGGTGGTGTTTGCGGCCGTGCTCAAAGGAGAGTTTCTGCTCAAGGGCTTCACGAACCGCGATCTGCGGGAACAGTTGGAGCCCCGCCCGAGCGCCGATCCCCAGGAACGTCGTCGCGTATCCGGGCGCATGACCCGTCGGCTGCGTTTGTTGCGTGCGCACCGTTTGATTCGTAAGGTCAGCGGCACCCGCTATTACCGTGTGACACCCAAGGGCCACCAGATCATGACCGCGGCTCTGAAACTGCGCGACGCGGACGTCGCGAAACTGGTAGCCTGAAAATGCTTGCTCAAAAAACAAGATACTGCGCCCTTGCAAGGCAGCGCGGCAATCTTGCTGGGAACTGAGAACTGGCAACTCCATACCAACTGTCAACTGCCTTTCAACCGCAGAGGAACGCCGATGAACGCAGATCATGTCTCATTGCGAGCGAAGCGCGGCAATCTGACGCTTCCAACCACGACGAGCGACGAGGGCCGGGCAACGGTCTTCTCAACCGCGAAATACGCGAACCACGCGAACAAAACGTGTAGCCCGGCCGCCCTCGGCTGGGGAATAAGCCGGTAGGGTGGGCTCCGCCCACCGCCTTGCCCCAGCCGTCCCCGGCTGAGGGAACCACGGTCCTCGCGCCAAGCCCGCCAAGAGCGCCAAGGGAGGACGAAACCCGGCCGTAGGCCGGAACGGACAACTGGGAACGGACAACGGACAACTGACAACCGGCTACCGACTACTGATGGGGACGCAGAATCGCGCGGGGACGCCAGGACGCAGGGCAAATCATAAATCGTAAATCATAAATCATAGATCAGAGGCTTGCTCCGCCCGAGCACCAGGGGTAGGATGCAAACGACGATTGGAGCCGTAACAGGGTTGAGAGGCCGCGGAAAGTAGGGTGCGTCCCTCGTCCCCCGGGGAGACTGAAGGTCATATACAGCCAGAAAGTGAAGAGTGTAGGTTTGACCCCCTGGATTTCCAGGGCTGTGAGCGAGAATCTCACGGCCCTTTTCGTCTCCCGGCGTTTGTAGTGTGCTCGTAAGAGCATGAGATAGCGTCTGACGACGCCACTACCAACCAGACCTTGCGGTCTTGAGATTGCCACCCGGCAGTTGTCTCTTGGCCTTGGAGTGGATCGTTGAGAAGAGAGGCCGAAGCCCGCGTCGGGTGGACGCGGGCTTCGGATCGGACTGCTTCACCCCGGGAGCAACCATTCGCTCTGGGCGAATGACCACCTGGGAAATCGCCCATCCTTCTCTCAGGGCTTGGTCACGCGGATATCGTCGATGTAGAGTCGCCCGCTGCCGCCGGCGACGGGAGTCTGCCGATTGCCGACCCCGATCGACAGCTTCTTGACCCGGGCGAGATTGACGCCGGAGAAGCTGCCCAGCGGAATCTTCCACGTGGCCCAGGTGGTGGTTGCCGCCACCGCCGGGTTCGGGTGGGTCACGACCGCGCTCTTGCCGGTGCTGTCCTCGACCACGACGTACAGCGGGCCCGCGCCGTTGCCGCCGCGGCCGCGGACCTCCAGCCGCAGCTCGGCGAGGTCATTGCCCGTCCAGTTGTGCAGCGGCGCCAGGACCAGCTCGGCCTCGCTGTAGAACGGCGCGCGGACGTTGTTGTAGTCCAGCGGCATCGACTGCGTGCCGCTGCGGACGATGGTCCGCTCGGCAAACGGGGCGGTCGTGTTCCCGACCGTCGAGCCGGTGTTGTTGACCCAGCCGTCGATCCAGGCCTCGTAAATCCGCTTGCCTTCGTCATCCGTGTAGCTCTCGAAGTCATCCACCGGCAGATGGGTCGTGAAAGTCCAGACAGCCCCGGCCTTGACGACGCCGCCCAGACCGATCTCATCGACCCGCCAGTAGTAGATTGCCACGGGATCGAGGGCCGGCGGGGCGAAGCTCGTCTGTGTGATCTCGCCTTTGTCGGTGCCTCCGGTCCCCTGCGCCACAGCCTCGCGACTGTTCCCGAAGTAGACGCGATGTTTCATGGCGCCCAGGCCCGCCTGCCATGTCAGGATGGGTTTGACGGAGACATCCACGGAGCCGTCGACCGGTATCGGATAGTAGGCGGTCTCCGCCTGCGCCACGAAGCTCCAGACGGGGCCGGCGGTGACCTTGCCGGTCAGATCGACCTCGTCCACCCGCCAGTAGTACTGGCCGCCGGGCTCCAACCCGGGGAGGTGGTAATACAGGGTGACAGGCAGATTCGAGGCGACCCGCTCGGTCTCCGTCAGGTCCGGTGTCCGCCCCAGGTACACGTTGTGGAAGATGGCATCGTCCCCTTTGGCCCAACCCAGCAGGGGCATGAAGACGCCCACCTCGCGGTCGGTGGGACTGGGCGTATGGGCCGCGGCACTGTACACCTCGGCGTATAGCAGGGGGGCCGCGGTCAGTTCCCCGTCGTACGCTTCGACGCAGCGGAGGCCGGTGGACGGGTTGCCCGGGTCGTCGCGGATGATGATGACCAGGGCATTGCCGGCGACCCAGCCGTCCTGGTTGATGATCTCCCGCAGAATGGAGGAGATGTCCGGCGACTGGAATTTGGCATCCACCGCCAGACCCAGGGGGACGGTCCATTTCACCTGGGCCGTGGTCCGCGGCTGGCGGTTCGTCAGGTGACGCGACACATTCTCGAACGCCGGCGCGTTGGCGACCAACTGCCCCTCGATAATGACGTTCACCGGCCGGCTGTTGCCCTTGGTCTCATCCATCTCGAATTCGAGATAGGACTTCGTGACCGTAGCGCCCTTGGGGATCGGGACCGGGTTGAAGCGCAGCCCGACGAGTTGGGGGTCCGTGGCGCTGGGACTGCCGTCGTCCTCATAGGGGAATTCCAGGTCGGTGCTGGTGAAGTCCATGCTGCCGGTGTCGAGGTGTTCTTCAACGTCATCATTGCCATTGGTGATCCGGACGTTGACGACCAGACCGAAAGCGGCCGGGGCCGTGAGTGCCACAACGGCCAGCCCCAGACCCAACAAAGTAACGAGTCTCTTACCCATGATGATCCTCCTTCAGAAAATGACCGTGTCGTAACCGCTTGTCACGTGACATGCCTACAATAGTCCGGCAGGGAACGATCCCACAGCGGAGACGATCCCATGCCTCGTGCCTGTTCCTCCTTGCGTGATGATGAAGGGTCGATCCGATGCATTCTCGAGAATGACAACCCACAGGTCCAACAGAGAGTCTATCACAACGGGGGGCCTGCGCCAACCCTGAACTCCTACGGCGGGACTATTTTTCTTTGTCTGTTTGTTGTGACGGCGCCCAGGTAAAGGGCCGCGCGCGAAGAAAGGGCGGCAGGCCATGCCCGCCGCCCTTGAAGATTCCCCGGACGATCCCGGAAGGGATCGTGGTCCGACCCTGCTATTGCTGCAGCAGCAGGTCCAGGACGTTAAGAAACACGGCTTTGCCGGAATCGGTGAGATTCAGTTCCCCTCGTCCAACGGCAGGCGCGGTCGCCGTGGCGGCCACTTCCTGTGTGCCGGCGCCGAAGAAGACCCGGGGACCGCTCGCAGACTGGCCGGCCCCGGCATAGAACTCCACGCCCGCCGGCCACAGGGCGATCCAGGCATTGCCGTTCGCCGCATCCTTGGCGATAACCGTGCCATTGCCGACAGTCTGGACACCCAGGATCTGGAACTGCCGGGCATCGGCGATGGCCGCGATCTGGCCCTTCTCATCCACCGTCACGCCGGTAAACGCGGCGTGCTTGGCATTGACCGGCTGCATCAGGCGGCCGCCGTTCGGGATGGACGTGCTGTTGTACCACTTCCAATGGCTGCTCCGCGCGACGTGGGGGGACATCAGGATCAAGGGCGTCTTGACCGAGTTCCACTGGTCGCGCTCGTTGCCGTTGTTGTATTCGCCGCTGTTCATGTTGCGGCTGACAATCACCAGGTCGGCGGCGTTCAGGGCCTCGATCTTGGCCGCGTCCAGGGTCCGCCAGAAACCGTTGCCGAAGGCTGGCCCCATCCGGTAGTCGACATTGTACCCCTGCTCCGTCAGGAAATCGATCCAGGCCTGGTCGTCCCGGGCGCCGTCTTTGGTGTCGTCGCAGGCTTCCGAGACCCACAGGATGGTGGCCTTGGGGGCCGCGGCGGGCTCCGCGGGCTGGCCCGTGGCGATCTCGACGTGCAGCAACGGCGCCGCGGTCGCACTGCCATTATACGAGAAGACACAGCGAATACCCGTGGAGGGATTGCTCTTGTCGTCCCGGATCATGATGACCACGGCATTGCCGGCGGCGCCGTCCTCGTAGGCGTCGGCGCAGCGAACGCCCTCCGAGGGCTTCTCCGGGTCATCGGCGAAGAACAGGACCAGGGCATTGCCGCTGGCCCAGCCGTCCTGACGGATGATCTCCTACAGGATCGAGGCGATGTCCGGCGTCTTGGACTTCTGGCCGATCGTCGTCCAGTTCTCCACCGCCCACTTGACTTTCGCCGCGGTTCGCTCCGTCCGGCCGCTGAGATCGCGGGTCGCGGTCGTAAAGGCCGGTGCATGGGGCGTCAGTTGCCCGTCGATGATGAGGTTCACCGGCGCGGTGCCGCCTTTGGTCTCGTCGACCGTCCACTCCACGTAGGCGTTGATGATCTGGGCGCCCTTGGGAATCGGCACCAGGTAGCGCAGCGCCACGAGCTGGGGCACCCGCTTGTTGGTGTTCTCGTAGGCCAGCTCCAGGTCGGTGCTGCCGCCGTCGATGTTGTTGGCCTCGCGTTTCTCCTCCATGTCATCGGCGCCGGAGAGGAGCCGGACCTCGATGAGCCGGGCGTACGCCGGGGAGCCGACAAGGCCCACGAGCAGCGCCGCGCCTAACAAAAAGGCAAGCTCCTTAACCATAACAATCCTCCTTCAACGATGCATGAACAGACTGTGTCTTGGCCACATACCAAGCCACGTGTTGCGATTGGTTTGCTACGAGGGGTTACTCGCGGGCATGAAAATCATGAAGGCATTGCCTGACGTGAGCGAACGGTGAAGATGACTTCGTTGCCAACACCTGCTCCTCCTTACCTGCCGAGTACGTCCACCCAAGGTGCCCTTGGGAACCAAGGACTTACGCGTCTACATAGTATACCACGTGTGCCCCACCGTTGCCAAGCCTGAAATCCCGTGTGCACGGGTTTTGCGCCGGTTTTTTCACTTTTTGCCAGGCGTCCCGCGCGCGGGCCGTGCAGAGACACAGGGAGAAGAAGAAGGTAAGAAGTGAAGAAGGTAGGAAGGTTGGAACAGCAGAGCCGTGTAGCGGCTTCTTACCTTCCCACCATCCTACCCTCTTGCCTTCCTCTTCTCTGTGACCTCTGTGTCCTCTGTGGCCCAGATTCCTGCTTAGCCT
>VGYL01000456.1 GCA_016872975.1 Planctomycetota bacterium | reverse complement strand
ACTTCTTCGTCCAGACAGGAGTTCTGCAAAATGGGGAGTTGGGCCTACTTGAGAAAGAAAGAAATCGGGAAGTGGGCCGGGGCCCGTTCGCGGCCGCCCGCGCCGGCGGGGCCGGCGGCGGATTCTTCTCGGACACCGCGCCAGCGGTGTCCGAGAAGAATAATAGGCCCAACTCCCCATTTTGCAGAACTCCAGTCCAAACCGAGACAGCCCGCGGCACGTCACCCGGGGCACGGGGTACGGGGCACAGGCCACGGGACGAGGTTCTGCGGGTGGAGAAGATCCGCCTGCCCCATCCGGATCGGCCCGGCGATTTTCTGGTCAAGGATCTCAGCTTCTCGGTGGCCCGGGGCGAGGTGCTCGGCCTGTTCGGGCTGATGGGCGCCGGGCGGAGCGAGTTGTTCGAGACGATCTTCGGCCTGCACGCGCGGACGGCCACCGGCCGGGTCTTCCTGGAGGGTCGCCTGCTGGGCATCTCGTCCTGTGCCGAGGCCATCGCGGCGGGACTGGCCCTCGTGCCGGAGGACCGCAAACGCCAGGGACTGGTGATGGACATGTCCGTGGCCGCCAGTGTATCGTTGGCCAGTCTCGCGCAGGTCGAGCGGCTCGGGCTCCTCAGCGACCGGCGGGAGCGGGCCCTGGCCGGCGACTATATGCAGCGCCTGAGCATCCGGGCGGTCTCGCACCGCCAGCCGGTAAAGCACCTCAGCGGCGGCAACCAGCAGGAGGTCGTCTTGGCCAAGTGGCTGGCGACGAAGCCCAAGATCCTGCTGCTCGACGAGCCGACGCGCGGCATCGATGTCAACGCGAAGAACCAGATCTACCGGCTCATTCATGAGCTGGCGGGCGCGGGGTTGGCCATCGTGATGGTCTCGTCCGAGTTGCCGGAGATCATGGCCCTCGCCCACCGGATCATCGTCCTGTCCGAGGGCCGGCAGACCGCGGAGTTCTCCCGCGTGCAGGCCTCGGAGGAATCGATCCTGAAAGCCGCCCTGCCCGGCAGCCTGTCGGAATTGAGAATTGATAATGGATGATTGATCATGTGCATGTGGGATCGAAAAGACTACCGGACGCTCCTGGCGAAGTCGCACTCGCTGATCGCCCTGCTGCTGATGGTGCTGGCGTTCAGCCTGCTGGCGGACGGGTTTCTCTCACGGGACAACTTCTGGACCGTGATGCGGCAGATCTCGGTCAACCTGTGCCTGTCGGTCGGGATGACCCTGGTGATCCTGACGGGCGGGATCGACCTGTCCGTCGGCTCGATCCTGGCCCTGAGCGGGGCGATCATGGCCGGTCTGCTCAAGCGGGGCACGGAACTGGAAGCGGTGAACCTCTACATCGACTACGGCGTCCCGGCCGCCATCGTCGTCGGCCTGCTCGTCGGCGCCTCGCTGGGCTGGTTCAACGGGGTGATGGTCACGCGGTTTCGCGTGCCGCCCTTCATCGCGACGCTGGCCATGCTGACCATCGCCCGGGGCCTCACCCGGCTCTACACCCGCGGCGAGGCGATCACCGGTCTGGGCGAAGCGTTCGTGCGGATCGGGTCGGGCCGCTGGCTGGGAATTCCCAACCAGTTCTGGATCGCCGCGGGCATCGCACTGGCCGCCGTGGGACTGCTGCGCAAGACCCGGTTCGGGCGGTACGTCTACGCCGTGGGCGGCAACGAAGAGGCCGCCCAGCTCTCCGGCCTGAACGTCAACCGTGTGAAACGGACGGTATATCTCATTTCCGGCACCCTGGCGGCGGTCGGCGGGTTGATCGTGACCTCCCGCCTGAACTCGGCCACACCCATCGCCGGGGAAGGTATGGAGCTGGACTCCATCGCCGCCGTCGTGATCGGCGGCACGTCCCTCTCGGGCGGCCGGGGCTCCGTGCCCGGGACGGTCCTCGGCGCCCTGATCATCGGCGTCCTCAACAGCGGCCTGGTCATCATGGGCGTCGATCCTTTCTGGCAGCAGGTCATCAAGGGCTGCGTCATTCTCCTGGCCGTCGTGGTCGACAAATTGCATTCGCGGGAACCGTAATGACAGAGCGTGAGCTGAAGATCAAGTCCATCGAATATCGCAAGAAACTGCTGAGCTGCATCAAGCGGGCCAACGCCGGCCACACCGGCGGCGACCTGTCCTGCATCGATATTCTCAACGTCCTGTACAACCGGGTGCTGCGGGTCGCGCCGCAAACGTTCGACGACGCGGGCCGCGACCGCTACGTGCAAAGCAAGGGCCATTCCGTCGAGGCGCTTTACGTGGTCCTCGCAGACAAGGGCTTCTTTCCCGAATCGGACCTCGAGACGCTGTGCCGCTGCCGTTCGCACTACGTGGGCCATCCCACCCGCAAGGTCCGGGGTATCGAGCAGAACACCGGGGCCCTCGGACACGGACTGGCGTTCAGCGTCGGCGCCGCGTTGGCGGGCAGGATGGACGGCGCCTCGTACAAGGTCTACACGCTTCTCGGCGACGGCGAATTGGCGGAAGGCTCCAACTGGGAGTCCCTGCTGACGGCCGCCCATTACCGCCTGGACAACCTGGTCGCGATCGTCGACCGCAACACGCTCCAGATCACCGGGTGCACGGAGGATGTCTGTGCCCTGGAGCCGCTGCGCGACAAGTTCGAGGCGTTCGGCTGGGCGGTCCGTACGGTCGATGGCCACGATGTGACGACGCTGACCGAGGTGCTTCGTGCCGCGCCTTTTGCGGCGGGCCAACCCAGCATGGTGATCGCCCGCACGGTCAAGGGCAAGGGAATCAGCTTCATGGAGAACGTCGCGAAATGGCACCACGGCGTCCCCAGCGACCTGCAGTACGAGCAGGCGCAGCAGGAGCTGGATCGCCTCCTGCAGCAGGTGGGAGCATGAGCGCCGCGCATTGATTATGGATTATGGATTATTGAAACGGAGCGCGGACCTTCCTATGAAATCATCCATTATCAATCATCAATCATCAATCCCCATGGCGAACCTGGATGTCTTCTGCGAGACGCTACTGGCGCTGGCCCGCAAGGACAGGAACGTGCTGGCCGTCACAAGCGACTCGCGGGGCTCGGGCAAACTGGCGCCCTTCGCGGCGGCGCTGCCGGGGCAGATCGTCGAGGTGGGCATCGCCGAGCAGAACCTCGTGGGGATCGCGGCCGGGCTCGCCTCGGCCGGCAAGATCGTCTACGCCGTCTCGCCGGCCTCGTTCCTGACGGCGCGGGCCCTGGAGCAGATCAAGAATGACGTCTGCTACTCCGACCGGCCGGTCACGCTGGTGGGCATCAGTGCCGGCGTCAGCTACGGCGCCCTGGGTTCGACGCATCACTCCACCCACGATCTGGCGGCCCTGCGGGCGATCGAGAATATCACGATCATCCTCCCGGCCGACAACGTCGAGACCGCCGCGGCGGTAAGAGCCGCCGCGGCGCTGGAGCACCCGGTGTACCTGCGGTTCGGCAAGCGACCCCTTCCCCATCTGCACCCGCCCGAGACCCAGTTCCAGGTGGGCCGGGCCCTGACGGTCCGCCAGGGCGCCGACGTTGCGTTCATCGCCACCGGCGAGACAGTACATCCGGCCCTGGCCGCCGCGTGCGAGTTGGAGAAAGGGGGCCTGTCCAGCCGCGTCATCAGCATGCACACGGTCAAGCCGCTGGATGTCGCTACGCTGATGCAGGCCGCCAACGAATGTCGCGCCCTGATCACGGTCGAGGAGCACAGCCTCTGCGGCGGCCTGGGCGAGGCCTGTGCGGCGGTCCTCCTGCAGGCGGGGATGCGCCTCCCCTTCCGGATCGTCGGCTTCCCCGACGAATACATGGTCACCGGCAGCCAGGCCGAGATCTTCGAGCACTACGGCATCAGTGCCCACGGACTGGCGCAGACCGCCCAAACGTTACTCGACACTAGAGGAAGGCGATGATCCAAAGGCTCTCGATACCTCAGATGTCCAAGGCTTGGGTGGCATCGCCAAGGCCTCCGGCCTTGACGATGGCTTGCTCGCGTGCTGTGAAGGCACCGTCGGGGATTTGGGGTCAACTCTTGACACTTGACAACAACGCTCAAAGAAAGCCTGTCAAGTGTCAAGAGTTGACCCCAAATCCCCGCCTCGCCGTGGCACGTGACTCGTGGCCCGTGGTCCGTGGCTTGTCGAGTCACCGGTCACGGGTCACGGACCACTGAATAAAAGGGGACATTCTACTCTTCCCGTGGGCAAGGACAGGAGAAACGCAATGGATACCCGGTACATTCTGGCCATCGATCAGGGCACCAGCGGGACCAAGGCGGTCGTGTTCGACGAGCAGGGGCGCATCGCGGCCCAGGCGACGGAGCCGCTGAGGTCGTATTTCCCCCGTCCGGGCTTCGTCGAGCAGGACCCGCGGGAGATCTATGACAACGTCCTGGCCGCCGTGAAGGCTTGCCTCAAGGTGTTTCATCCGGCCACGTCCAGGCCGCGGACCGCCATCGCGGCGTGCGGCATCTCCAATCAGCGCGAGACGTTCGTCCTGTGGGACCAGGCGGGAGAGCCGCTGTGCCGCGCGGTGGTCTGGCAGTGCAAGCGCTCGGTCGAGATCTGCGCGCGTCTCAAGGACTCGGCCCTCGAGGGCGACATCCGGCGGCGGACCGGCCTGATCGTCGATCCCTACTTCTCCGGCACCAAGCTCCTGTGGCTCCGCGAGAACGAGCCGCGGGTCGAGGAGGCCCTCCGCGCGGGCCGGGCGTTCTTCGGGACGGTGGACACCTGGCTGCTCTACAGGCTCACCGGCGGTCGCAGCTATCTGACCGATCACACGAACGCCTCGCGCACGCTGCTGTTCAACATCGACGAGCTGCAGTGGGACCGCCGCCTGCTGGAGCAGTTCGGCCTCCAGAGCCTGCACCTGCCGGAGCCGAAACCCTCCTCGTTCGACTACGGGACGACGGACTTCGAAGGCATCCTGCCACGGCCGATCCCGATCGCGGCGATGATCGGCGATTCCCATGCCGCCGCGTTCGGCGAGGGGTGCTTCTCGCGCGGCACCGCCAAGGCCACGCTCGGCACCGGCTGCTCGATCCTGCTGAACACCGGAGCACAGCGCATCGAGCCCACCCAGGGGACCGTCGCGACGATCTGCTGGAGCGTGCCGGGCCGGGTGGATTATGCCCTGGAAGGGATCATCGTCACCTGCGGCGCCACGGTGGTATGGCTCCGCGACCAGTTGGGCCTGTTCGCCCGCAGCGCCGAGACGCAGGAGATGGCCCTGTCCATCGAGGACAACGGCGGCGTGTACCTCGTCCCCGCCTTCAGCGGCCTCGGCGCGCCGCACTGGCGGATGGACCTGCGGGCGGCGGTCTTCGGCCTGACGTTCGGGTCCGACAAGCGGCACCTCGCCCGGGCCGCCCTGGAATCGATCCCCTACCAGATCCGGGACGTGATGACCGTCATGGAGAAGGACAGCGGCGTCCCCCTGCGCCAGCTCAAAGTCGACGGCGGCATCACCGCCAACCGTTTTGTCATGCAGTTCCTGACCGATCTGCTGGGCGTGGACGTCGTGAATATCGGCACCCCCGACGTCTCCGCCCTCGGCGCCGCGCTGCTGGCCGGCCTGCACCAGGGCCTCTTCCGGGACCTCGAGCAGCTCGAGCGGCTCAGCCTCGCCCGCCAAAGCTACGCCCCCGGCCCCGACCGCCCGAAGGTTCTGGGCTGGCATCGCGGCTGGGAGAACGCGGTTCAACAACTGCTCATTGGTTCTTGACAAGGCCGGTAGTCCAGCCCGGCGTCGGGAGTTGGCCTCGTTCGGAGTCCCGCCTTCAGGCGGATCTGAGAGTCTTCCGGCGCAGCCGGCTCCATC
>VGYL01000455.1 GCA_016872975.1 Planctomycetota bacterium | reverse complement strand
GAATGCCGGGAAATCCCGAACCGGCGCGGCGCCGGGGAGTAGATGACAACGGTATCCTTCTGTGCAGGGCACAGGCGGAGCCGGGTACAGCCGCGCCCTTGCGGCCTGGCGCGGGAGCCGTTACCAGAAGTCTTTCACGGAATTCCGATTTTATTGTGCCGCGCCCTTGCGGCCTGGCGCGGGAGCCGTTACTATTCTGCGGATGACGATTGTGAGTCGAGTCCTGTCGATCGTGACGCTGGCGGGTCTGCCGCGAACGTTGCAGATCGGGATCTACAGCCTGGCGGGCGTGGCGCTGGGCATGGCCCTGGTCTTGGCCCGGATCACCAATGCCGGGTCGTACTTATCGGACGACCCGCAGACCTGTATCAACTGCCACGTGATGACGCATGCCTATGCAAGCTGGCAACGCGGCAGCCACGGGCACGCCGCGGTGTGCGTCGACTGCCATGTGCCGCATGACCATCTCGTCGCCAGGTATGCCTTCAAAGCGTGGGACGGGCTCCGGCATTCCTATGTTTTCACGATGCGAACGGAGCCGCAGGTGCTGGAGCTGTCGGCGGCCGCGGTGCCGGTGGTGCAGACGAATTGCGTGCGCTGCCACGCGGACCAGCTCGAGATGGTCCGCCTGGCCGAGACGCAGGAGCGCCGCTGCTGGGATTGCCATCAGAATATCCACGGCGAGGTCCGGAGCCTCTCCGGGTCGCCGCCGGAGCTGCGGCCCAGCCTGCCGCCGGCGGGCATCGGCTCGCGCCGCGCATTGCCTGTCCCGGGTACGAGGGCGCTGCCACGGACAGACGGCGAGTCTCAGACAAACGATCGATCATCCATCATCAATAATCCTTAATCGATAACAGAGGGACAGACAATGGCCGCCGACGTGAGCCGGGATGACCAGACAGGGGACAAGAACAGTAGACGCTTGCGGCCCCTGCCGCTGTGGCTGGGGATCGCGATTGTTGGGTTGCTCCTCATCGTCATCGTACTGCTGGGACTGCTGGCGGTCTCGGTGATGGAGCGTCGGTGGGAGGCCCAGCGTCCGACGATGGTCGTGCGGCCGCTCGGCGAGTGGGAGCCGAACAATGCCGTCTGGGGCCAGAACTACCCCCGCCAGTACGAATCCTACCTGCGAACCCGGATCACGGACACGCAGACGAAATACGGCGGCGCCCAGCCTCGCGACTACCTGCAGATCTATCCGGCCAAGGTGATCCTATTCGCCGGCCACGGGTTCAGCAAGGGCTATCTCCAGGCCCGAGGGCACTACCATGCGGTGCAGGACGTGCGCGACTCGGCGCGGATCACCCGACCGTTCAATCCCGCGACGTGCTGGACGTGCAAGAGCACGGACGTGCCGCGACTGATGGACCAGATGGGCGTGGCCCAGTTCTACGCGGCGAATTTCCACGATCTGGCGGGCGAAGCGACGCATCCGGTCGGCTGCCAGGATTGCCACGACCCGCAGACGCTGCGGCTGCGCGTCACCCGTCCGGCCCTGGTGGAGGCATTCGAGGCGATGGGCCGCGATATCAACACGGCAACCCATCAGGAGATGCGCTCGCTGGTCTGCGCCCAGTGCCACGTGGAGTACTACTTCCATACGAATGAGCAGGCCGGCCGGAAGAACTACCTGGTCTTCCCCTGGCAAAAGGGCACGACCGTCGAGGCGATGCTCGCGTATTACGACGGCGTGGACTTCTTCGACTACGTCCATCCGATCTCCGGGGCGCGGATCCTCAAGGCCCAGCACCCGGACTACGAGCTGTACCTGACGGGCATCCACGCCTATCGCGGGGTCTCGTGTGCCGATTGCCACATGCCGTACCGCACCGAAGGGGGCGTCAAACACACGGATCACCACGTCCAGAGCCCGCTGCTGAACATCGCCAACAGTTGTGCGGTCTGCCACCGCTGGGGCGAGGAGGAAATCCGCACCCGGGTGGAAGGGATTCAGGCGAAGGTCGAGACCGCCCGGCGCGCCGCGGAGGAGGCCCTGGTGTACGGGCACTTCGACGTGGCCGCCGCCGGACAGGCAGGGGCGGCCGCCGCCCAATTGGAGGCGCCGCGCACGCTCCTGCGCCGGGCGCAGTTCCGCTGGGATTTCGTCGCCGCCAGCAATGGCATGGGCTTTCACGCGCCCCAGGAAGCGATGCGGATCCTGGGTGAGGCCGTGAACCTGGCCCAGCAGGCCCGCGTGGAGGCGGTCCGCGTGTTGGCCCGCCAGGGGATCACGGAGCCGCCGCGATATCCCGATATTTCCACGCACCAGAAAGCCTGGGACGTCGCCCAGACCTTCGTCCGCGGAGAGGCCCTCAAGCTCCTGCCGTAGCCAAGACGAATGAGACGCCCCAAGGGCTCCCGCCACCCAACTCGCGGCGGTGTTTCTTCGCCGTCGCCCCGGCCGCGAACGGCTGGCCTGCCGGTCCCTTCTTTCGACGATCGGGAAACAGCAGAATGTCCCCTTATGCCTATACGAGCAAGTTCCGAGACGATAGCGATAGATTGCCGCGCTCGGTCAGCCTCGCTCGCAATGACATACGGCCGCCAGTTATGTCATTGCCAGTCGCGGCAGGTGGCAGCGGCAAGGCCGTAGGCTTTGCGCAGGCCTTGCCGATGGCGGAGGAACGAAACCATCGGCAAGCTCCGAAGACTCCGCTTGCCGCTGCCACCCATGACGGAGCTGGGTTCTCACACACCCTCTCAGAAGTCCTCCGGCGCAGCCGGCTCAACTCCAAATGCGCAAGAGAATAGAGGAAGGCCGGACTGCTTAACCCGCCTAATGAACTCTGACGGACAAAACCGGTAATCGCGCCGCACCCGTCGTTTCGCCGATGTGCCTCGCGCCAGGCAACTTGTGGTTGTAGGGTGGGGCTTGCCCCACCAGGAAGCCGGACCCAAGGAAAGCGGTGGGGCAAGCCCCACCCTACACATTACCGAACTTGCTCGTCAAAACTCATAAGGCGGGACTCCGAACTGCCCTCAGCAAGCCAGTGACGCGCGTGCGATTGGCCTGCGGGTCACTTCTTTCGACGATCGGGAAAAAACAGAATGTCCCCTTTTCCGACCTTGGCGGTGGTTTGTGGGGAAGAACACTGCACTCGGGCCCGAGCGGCTCGTATACGCCGTATGAAGCTGTTCGTAGCCAGAGAGACGGACCCGCAGGAAACGCGGGCGGCCCTGCTGCCGGCCGACGCCGGCCGATTGGTGAAACTCGCGGCCGAAGTCGAGGTGGAGGCGGGGATCGGCCAGGGCATCACCATTCCCGACGAGGAGTATGAAAAGGCCGGGGCCCGGGTGTCCGGCGACCGACCGGCAGCGCTGTCCCGTGCGGACCTGGTGCTGCGCATCGCCGGCCCCACCGCCGAGGAAGTCCGGCAGATGCGCGATGGATGCATCCACATCAGCCACCTCGATCCTTTCAACAAGGGCGATCTGGTGCGGGAGCTGGCCATGTGGGGCGTCAGCGGCATCAGCCTGGAGATGATTCCGCGGACGACCCTGGCGCAGAAGATGGACGTCCTGAGCTCGCAGGCCAACCTGGCGGGCTACGTCGCTGTCCTTCTGGCGGCCCACCGTCTCCAGACGATCGTGCCCATGATGATGACCCCCGCGGGCACGATCGGGCCGGCCCGGGTCTTCGTCCTCGGGGTGGGCGTGGCCGGCTTGCAGGCGATTGCCACCGCCAAGCGTCTCGGGGCGCGGGTGGACGCCTTCGACGTGCGTCCGGACGCCCAGGAGCAGATTCGCTCGCTGGGCGCCAAACCGCTGGTCGTGGACCTGGGCGAGACCGGACAGACCGCCGGCGGCTACGCCAAAGAGCTCACGCCGGAGCAGTTGGCCAAACAGCGCCAGGCCATGGCCCGGCAGTGCGCCCAGTCGGATATCGTCATCACCACGGCCCGGGTCTTCGGCCGCAAGTCGCCGGTGCTCGTGACCAACGAGATGCTTGACGGCATGAGACCCGGCAGCGTCGTGGTCGATCTGGCCGTGGAGACCGGCGGCAACGTCGAGGCGTCCGAGCTCGGCCGGGAAGTCGAGCGCCACGGCGTGACGATCATCGGTTGGCCCGAGTTGCAGCGCCGCGTCCCGCTGGCGGCCAGCCAGATGTTTTCGAGCAATCTGTACGACTTCGTGGAACATTTCTGGGACAAGCAAAGCCAACCCTTTGTCCTCAATCTGGATGATGAGATCCTCCGGGGCTGCCTCGTCACGCACCGGGGCGAAATCGTACACCCGACGCTCCAGGCGGTGATGGGTAAGAGCGGGAAGAAGGTGGAAGTCTGAAGTGGGAAGTTTGAAGTTTGAAGTTGGAAGTTCCGCGTCCTGCTCCTTTCTGCTTCCAACTTCAAACTTCCCGCTTCCGACTTCTCGGCAGGGCTGAGGTAGATATGGAGCTGAATGCGGCCGTCATCTCGTTGCTGTTCTTCGTGTTCGCGCTGGCGATGTTCCTGGGGATCGAGCTGATCCGCCGGGTTCCCTCGCAGTTGCATACGCCGTTGATGTCCGGCTCGAACGCCATTTCCGGCATCACAGTCGTCGGGGCGATTCTGGCTCTGGGGCGCGAGGACGGCGGGATGACCGTGACGGTGCTGGCGGGGCTGGCCGTGGGCTTTGCCACGATCAATGTCGTCGGCGGTTATCTCGTCACCGACCGCATGCTGGGGATGTTCAAGAGCAAGAAGAAATAGGGAAGTTTGAAGTGTGATGTTTGAAGTTTGAAGTAAGAAGGCCGTCCTCCAAATCAACCATCAACTATCACACTTCACATTTCAAACTGTCTTTACCTGGGGTGAAAACGTGAATCTGGTGCTGGTCCGAGGACTGCTGTACATCCTGGCATCGATCCTGTTCGTGCTGGGACTGAAGATGCTGAGTTCGCCGGCGACCGCGCGACGGGGCAATCTCGTCTCGGCGCTGGGCATGCTGATCGCCGTGGCGACGACGCTCAGCGCGCTGACAGTGATTCCCTGGGTCTGGCTCTTGGGCGGCGCGGGCCTGGGGGCCGCGATCGGCGCCCTGGCGGCCCGGCTGGTGAAGATGACGGCCATGCCGGAGATGGTGGGCCTGTTCAACGGCTTCGGCGGCCTGGCCAGCATGCTCGTCGGCTGGGCGGAATACCACGGGTCCTGGGCCGCGGCGGGAGAGATTCCCACATTCACGCGGGTGGCGATCTTTCTCACGATCCTGATCGGCGGCGTCGCGTTCTCCGGGAGCCTCGTGGCCTACGGCAAGCTCTCCGCCACCATCACCGGCCGGCCGATCCTCTACCAGGGGCAGAACATCGTCAATGCCGTCCTGCTGACGGCGATCGTGCTGCTGGGCGTCTGGTTCTCGATCCAGAGGGCGCGTCCACCCGAGGCCACGGGGTTCGATTTGGCCTATGCCCTGCTGCTCGGGGGCATAGCCGCGGCGCTGATTCTCGGGGTGCTCTCGACCATCCCCATCGGCGGCGCGGACATGCCGGTGGTGATCTCGCTGTTGAACAGCTATTCCGGTCTGGCGGTCTGCGCCGCGGGATTCGTCATCGGCAGCACCGTCCTGATCGTCTCCGGCGCCCTGGTCGGGGCCTCCGGGATCATCCTGACCCAAATCATGTGCAAGGCCATGAACCGCTCGCTGACGAACGTCCTGTTCAGCGGCTTCGGCGCGACGGCGACCACCAAGGCCGGCGGCTACCAGGGCGAGGCCAGCCCGATCACCCCCGAGGATACCTACTTCCTCCTGGAGGCGGCGCGCAACGTGGTCATCGTGCCCGGCTACGGGATGGCGGCGGCCCAGGCGCAGCACGGCGTGCGGGA
>VGYL01000454.1 GCA_016872975.1 Planctomycetota bacterium | reverse complement strand
GGGTGCAGCAGCAATACCGAGAAAAAAAACTCTCCCGACGCTCTGTACCTGACGGTCGAACAAATCCGCTTGGCGGCCTGCGCGTGGGTGCAGGCGCAGGGGTTTCCGTCGTCCGCTCGCACCCGCGTGTACGAGCGGGCGGCCGTGCGGATCCGGTACTACCAGCGGCGGAATCGCCAGGCCCGGATCGCCCACTGGAAAAGGACGCTCCGCAAGCTCACTGCTTTGGGTATCGATATCCGCCAATTGAGGTCCTGTATACCGCGTGATCTATGAAGCAGAAGTTGCGCTGTGGAATTACATATTGTGGATATCTACATACTCCTGACGCGTGGGCGCCAGGGTATGGTCCTATGGATTCCTCAAGGCATCCCCGATAAACTCAAGACGCTTGATCCGGGCGCTTTCGATAGCGTGTACGAATACCTGAGGGCCTGCGGGGTTCCAGCAAGGTGCTTCGCGGGGTCTGCCCCGGGACGTAAGGTGGACAACCACCGCAGGCTCGTGGCGGTCGCGGCCACCCACGCCGCGGCACCGGATGAGAACATCTGCTAGGCGAAACGAAGCCGATGTGCGGGAGCCGCGCCAGCCGATGAGTCCCGTCTCCGCCACCGTTGGGCAGCCGTACCCCGGCACCCGGATACGGGAACGTCACGGTATCAGGTACATCTTCATTCCGGTTTTCTTCTTTACCCCAGGGGCCCGGGGTGTACAATTGGCTCCATGCCCAGCGCTCGAAGAATCGCGTTAGGCGGGTATGTGTACCACGTGCTCGATCGCGCCGACGGGCGTCTGCGCATCGTTCGCCGGGAGAGCGACTTCGAGGCGTTGGAGAAGATCCTGGCTGACGGCCCGACTGATTCATACAGCCGTTGCACAAGTGTTGAGAAGGAGATCCAAATGCAGACGAGACGGAGAATGGTCGTGGTGTGCGTCTTGGCAGCGGCGCTCGCCGGCTGTGGCAGAAGAGAGGGGCAAGACCAATCGTCTCCGCCGTCCCGACCCGCGCCGGCCGCCCAGGCACCGGCGCCCGCCGCGAATGCCACGCCGACCCCCGGTGAGCCATCGTCGGACCTGGCGAAACCGGCCGAACAGAATCACCAGGCTCTCACCCAGATGAACGACGGCAAGGTCATCAAGGTTGTGCCGGCGGCCACACTCAAAGACTTGCTCCCAGCGGACCTGCCGGGCATGCAGCGGACCGACGCATCCGCCCGACAGAACCAGACGATCGGCGTTGAGATCAGCATCGCCGACGGCCAGTACGCGGCGACGGACGGCGGAAACGCCCGTGTGCGTATTATGATCACGGATATCGGCAGTCTCGGCGGGTCCCTGCGCATGGGCATGGCAAGTTGGACGGCCGCCCAGTCGAGCCACGAGACCGACACGGGCTATGAGAAGGTCACCGTCTACGAGGGCCACAAGGCTTTTGAGGAATACAACACCCAGAACCTGCGTGGCGCCCTGCGCGTTCTGGTCGCCGACCGATTCCTTGTCGAGGTAGAGGGCAACGGCGTAACGATGGACGCGCTCAAGCAGATGCTCGGCAAGGTGGATCTCCGGAAACTCGCGGCCGCCGGCTCGTAGAAGTGCCGGCCATAATTCGGCCGGGCACTTCGCGGGATCTGGGGAGTTCCGGGGACACCCTGAAAGCGCCGGTCAAAGCCGGCAGAGAGTAGCGGATGAAAGAGCCGTACAAGAAACCAGTAGCGAACCGTCTTGCCCCCGCGTCATGCGCCGGCGTGGGTAACAACGTGGGTGAAGCGCCGGCGGGGCAAGCCCCTGTATCGGTTCTGGTTTTCGCGTCCGCGCGTCTCAATGCGCGGTAGTCCGCTGGCGGCGGTCGGCGCGGAGGGCTTTGCGATCAGAAGATCCGGGCGAGGAAGTTCAGCAGGTGGGGGCCGAGGACCAGCAGGCCGATGAAGACCGAGCCCAGCGCCGAGATCAGCACGCCGCCGGCGGCGACGTCCTTGGCGCACTTGACGAGCGGGTGAAATTCCGAGGTCGCCGCGTCGGCGAGGAATTCCAGGGCGGTGTTCAGCGCCTCGGCGGTCCAGACGGCCACGATCGCCAGGATGATCCAGCACCACTCGCCGCTCGTCAGCCGGAACAACCCGCCCATCCCCACGATGCAGACGGAGGCGAAGGCGTGCAGCCAGGCGTTGTGCTGCGAGCGCAGCATCAGAACCAGCCCGTACCAGGCGTAGCGGAAACTCTGGAGCCGCCTGCGTATGGTGAAAGAGTCGCTGGTTCCGTTCACGACTTCCAGCGACCTGCCGCCGATCGCGTCGTTGCTCGGCTCGGTCATCGAGGTTGTCTGTCCACTCGTCGTCATATTTGCACCACCCATGCCCTCAGTATACCGTCTCTCCGGCCCGCGTCAGCGCGGGGCCGGCTCACTCGTGCTACAAGGATCGTACAACGCTCTATATTGTATCGACGGACACGACACAAGGCTTGATAATTTTCCACGATCCGCTCAAAGGCTGAGGAGAGACTTCCGGGTGGCGGCGTTTGTAGTGGCGTCGTCAGACGCTATCCTTATGCTCTTACGAGCACACTACAAACGGGTCTGGCCCTCTCCCCAAGGCCGGAGGACTTGAGACTGCCACCCGTCTCACTCCTGCCGAGTCCTTAGCCTTGGAGCGGATCGTTGATAATTCTCCCAGCTCGCCGTTGGCAGAGAGTATATCGGCTCCCCGGCGGCAAACTCACTTTTTCTCACCACCGTCTTCCCTGTGCGGCGACTCCCCTGTAACCCCTGTGCGGCTTGGCATCTGTAGGCAAAATCCGGAATAGACCCGTTGCATCGCCTGAGAGCGTGTGTGAAAAGGGTGGCATCGTCAAGGCCGGTAGGCCTTGGCGATGGTGCGGCGCACGGGAAATCCGCCATCGCCAAGCTCCGAAGACTCCGCTTGACGATGCCACCCAGAGAAGGCTGGCTTCCCACACACCCTCTGAGGCGGATACTCTGCGACGACAACAAGGACGACAGCGCGCCGGCTGCTTGACTCGTTGCGGCCGGCACGATATGTTGGCTTCCATCTCATGGAAGGGGTATTGCACGGCGCTGCGCACCAGAACGGACAAAGAAAAGCCCGCATTGGTTGAGAGGTATATGGAAAAGGATCCGAAAATTGAGACTGGCTCCCTGGAGACGGTCGAGCCGATAGGCAAGCGCGTCCTGATCCGCAAGGATGAGGACAAGAAGGAGACCCGCGGCGGCATCAAGCTGCCCGATAACATCGAGATTCCCACGATTACCGGGCGCGTGGTGGCGGTCTCCGCCGAGATCGAGCATACGCCGGACATCCCGCTGCGCAAGTATGACAAGGTCCTGTTCAATCCCAAGGGCGCGATTCCGGTCGATTTCGAAGGGGACAACCGTCTCTTTGTCGTCGAGGTCGTCAACGTTGTGGCCGTCTTTCGGAAGGCGGGCCGGAAGTAGAATCGCTGGGGAGTGTTCCACGGTCTCAAGGAGGTCGAGATGAATCGTGTTTCGAGACGGGAGCTGATGGGCGCCGCGTTGGGAACCGTGGCAGTCGCCGGCGTAGCACGCGGTCCGATGCAGGCCGGCCTCTCCCCGCGCCGCAGGACTCGGTACATCGCCGCCTATGACACGGAATCGCCGGCCTGTCTGGCGGCGTGCCGCCGGATCGTCCAAGTGCACAGGCGGTTGGAGATGCCCGCCACGTTCTTCATCACCGGCAGGACGCTGGAGGCCAACGCCGGGGAGTACAAGGAGCTGCTCGCCGACCCGCTCTTCGAGGTCGCTTCGCATACGTGGAGTCATAAGCTGCTCCGCGACAACGCCCTCTGCGGCCGGGCCGTACCCGCCGAGCAGAGGAAAGAGGAACTCTTCCGGTCCAGGGAGCTGATCGAGCGCGTCTTCGAGCGGCCCTGCGTGGGATTGCGGCCCGCGGTCGGCTTCGACAACGCTTTCAAGGGCGCGGGCGATGTGCTCGCGCTGGTGCGGGAGGCCGGGTATCGGTACGTCAGCAGTCTGCTGTGGGGGCCGGACTGTTCGATGCCGGCGCTGCTCGAAGAGCCGTTTCACTACGGCGCCGACGGCTTTGCGGACGTCTGGGAGCTGCCGGGTCACGGCTGGCACGAGAATCTCCTGAAGAACCACAACCGCTGGGGAGCGCGACGGCTCACCCTGTGGCCTTCGCCCATGCCGGAGGCCATCCCGGCGCGTTTCGTCAAGACGCCGCAGGATGAGTTCGAGATCAACCGGGTCTTTCTCGAGAAGGCCCTTGAGGCGAACCAGGCCCACGTTTCGCTGATCTGGCACCCCTGGTCCCTGTTCTCGTTCGATCCGCAGATGCAGATGCTGGAACTGACCTTCGCCCACGCCCGGAAGCAGGGGCTGCGCCCCTCCACCTACGGCGACCTCTTTCGCGAAGTCGCCGGTTGAGAGTACCGCGTCCGGACCGGTCGTACGGCCGCAGGCCCGATGGATCTTGACGAGCGATTTCGGTAATGGCCGCGCGAGCCGCTCTCCGCGTAGGTCGTGCGTCCTCGCACGACATCTTCAGCGAGCGGGGACGCTCGCCCTACGAAGAGCGCCCGTCATGGGGTTCTGATTACCGATCTTGTTCGCCAAAACTCATGAGACGAGGTGTATCACTTCTCGCGCTGCGCCGCCGCTTGGGCATGACGCGCTTCGAGGCCGGCGTTGATTTCCGTCATCCGCCGCACCAGGATGTCCCAGGGACGATCCTCGATCGTGACCACGCCGTAATTCGAGTTCTCGCCGTCGAAGCGTCCCTCCCGGGGCTGATCGGCGTGCTCGAACCAGTGGAATCCCACGGCAAAAGGCAGATCGATCAGGCCCTGAACGTAGCGGGCGAACCCGTCGGCACGGTCCGTCTGGGCGGCGACGGGCCGGCCGGCGCCTTTGGTGTTCGGCAGGCCGGAGTCCGCGGCCTTGAAGCTGAACTCGGTCAGCATGAGCGGCCGGCCCGTCAGGCGGTGGATGTTCCGGAGCGTCTCCACGGGAGCGGTCTGCCCGTAGCTGTTGAAGCTCACCACGTCCACGGAATCCCGCAGGCCGCGGAGGACCGGCTCCGGCGCCTGGCCCGCGAACCGGCAGCCGAGGATGAGGTGGTGCGGGTCGGCCTTGCGGATGGCGTCCTTGCAGGTCGCGAAGTAGCGTTGGGCCACGATTTCCTGCCAGGCGGCCTGATCGTTCCGGACCGTCTGGCCGCCGGCCTCCTGCCGGCCGTTCAATTCCTCCCAGGCCGTGACGCTGGTCCCCCAAGCCTGATTGAGTGCGGCGACATCCTTGTACCTGCCGCGCAAGAACTCGAGGGCGGCTTTTCTCCCCGCCGCCTCTTCCGCGAAGCGCAGGTATTCCTCCAACAGGCTCTGCTTGCCGCGCCAATCGGCTCCCCAGCGCAGCTCGTTGTCGGTGAAATACCCCAGCAGCCGGGGATCGTCGGCACGCGGCCCGCAAAGCTGCCGGCACACGGCGGTCATCTTCGCCTCGAAGTCCTCGGAGAAGAAGTCGCCCACGGCGCCCTTGAGCCAGTCCGCGCCGGCCCGCGTCGCCAGATTGAGGTTGATCGTGTAGGGCATCTGATGGCCGAAGGTGCTGGGACTGGACCAGGACCCCAGTGTGTTGAACCCCCAGTCGCGCAGCCGCGCGACGACGGCTTGGGCCCAGGCCTCCTCGGAGCCATACTTGGCCTGCACCGCCCGCTGGTACGGCGCGTACCCGAGAGCGGGCGCGTGGTCCCCGCGGAAGTTCACATTGTTGACACCCTTGGAGAGGAAGGCGTGGCCCGCCGGGGTC
>VGYL01000453.1 GCA_016872975.1 Planctomycetota bacterium | reverse complement strand
TTCTTCTGTGGCATGGGCATCCTGCCCATGTTCTTTCGTGGCGACGGCGTCCCGCCCTCGAAGCGCGGGCAAGATGCCCGCGACACGCAAGGGCGGGACGCCCTCGCCACGAGGTGACTGGCGACGCCCCAGCTCGGCGAGCTGGTCGATCAGGCTCTCGGCTTGGGCGGTGGACAGATCGGCAACATCCGCTTCGTTCGATTCCAGGCGCCGGCAGTGGGCACAGGCCAGGTTGCAGCGGACCGTCGTCTCCCAGAACAACATGCGCAGAATTCGTTGCGGCGGCAGGGTGGTCTTCACGCTTGGATATCCTCACGATCCGCCTGGCAGGAGATCTCGCGGGCCTGCCGGAGGATCGTATCGACGAGCTTGGCCGCCTCGGTGGGGCTGGCCTCCTTCGCCACGGTGTTGACATTCTGAATGACGCAGTGCAGCAGCTTGTTGACCACGCGGTCGACCATGTCCTCCAGGGGCACCCGGCAGGAGGCGTGCTGCCGCGGTCCGGCCAGGAACCGCTCGAGCTCCCGGCGGCTGATCTGCCGGAACTCATCCTTCATCCGGCCGATCATCGGACCGATGTCTTTCGCATGGAACCAGTCCATGAACTGGGCGGCCTCGGCATAGACGATTTCCAGGCCGCCGGCGATATCTGCCTCGCGGGCCTTGAGGTTCTGCTCGGCGACCTCCTTCAGCTCGTCCATGCCATAAAGGTAGACATCCCCGATCTTGTGGATGGCGGGATCGAAATTGCGGGGCACGCCGACATCGATGATCAGCAGCGCTCCCGCCCGGCGTTTTTTCACCGTGCGCTCGAACGACTCCCGCGTATACAGGTAGTCCGGCGTGGCGGCCGATGAGATAACGATATGCGCCTGGCCGATCTGCTCGCTCAGGTCCTCCCACTTGCCCACGGCGACCCGGTAGCGCCCAGCCAGCTCGGCGGCCCGCTCGTAGGAGCGGTTCACGATGGTGATGTCGGTGCCGCCGGCCTTGCGCAGATGCTGCACGATCAGTTCGCCGGTCTCGCCGGCTCCGATCACCACGATCTTCGCCCGCGCCATCTCGGCGAAGAGCTGCCCGGCCAGCTCGACCGCGACGCCGGCGACGCTGACCCGGCCGTTCGAGACGGCCGTGTGGGTGTGGACGTTCTTCGCGGTGAAGAACGCGCAGTGGAACAGCCGGTTGAGGATCTTGCCGGTGCTCTGGGCCGCACAGGCCAGCTTGTAGCTGTCTTTCACCTGCCCGAGGATCTGCGCCTCGCCCACCACCATGCTGTCCAGACCCGCCGTTACCAACAGCAGATGCCGCACGGCATCCTCGTTCTCGTGGAAGTACAGGGCCGATCGGAATTGCTCCGGCTCGACCCCGTGAAAGCCCGATAAGAACCCCACCAGCCGGCCGGCGGCCTCCTGGGCGTCTCTCGCCCCGGCATAGTAGAACTCGACCCTGTTGCACGTCGAGAGCAGAACGAACTCGGCCTGGGGCTCGCTCTCTGCAAGTTGGCGCAGCGCCGCCGTGACCTGGGAGGCGTCGAACGCCAACCGCTCCCGGATCTCGACGGCTGCGCTCTTATGGTTCAGGCCGAGAACTACGATACTCATCGCAAACTCTTGGAAGTTTGATCGTTGATGTTTGATGGTTGATTGCCAAGAGCTGCGCCCTGGGAACTTCTTACTTCAATCATCAACCATCCTACATCAAACATCATACATCACACTTGAAACTGGTGTTGCGTCACGCCGGCGACCGTGACTCCGATCATGGCAAACAATAGTAGTGCGAACGCCAGTATCGTTACATACGCCTGCACTTTGGCCTGGAGCAGACCGAAGCGATCGAGGATCAGCACCAGACCCAGCAGGCCCCAGGCCGCGAGAATGCAGATGACCTTGACATCCGCCAGCCATTGGGAGATGCCGGTGTCGAGCCGCGAAACCAGACCCAGCCCGCCGATCACCCCGATCGTCAGAAGGACGAAGCCGATCCGTACCGCGACATGGCTCATGCGGGCCAGCGTCTCCATGTTGGGAATCCGGCCCAGCACTTGCCTGAGCGCTTTGTGCTTGAGCCGGTAGCTGCCGAGCAGGTAGAGCCCGGAATTGGCGGCCGCGAACATGACGCAGGCCGAGGCCAGAATCATGGCCGTCGCGTGCACGACCGCCCAGGGCGTCGTCGCCAGCTCGTGGGGTCGGGAGGCCGGCTTTGCCACAAACGCCGCCGCGACGACCAGGCCCAGCATCGCCCAGGCCAGCACCGAGCCGAACCAGACCTGGTTGATCGTGGACCTCAGCGACAAATAGAGCACACCGAGAATCATGGCCAGCACCAGCAGAGACTCGAACAGGCCCGTCAGCGGAACCGCCCGGATCGAGAGGCCGCGCAGGCCAAGCAACCCGAGCTTGAGCACGACGGCCGCCAGCACCAAGGCTGCCAGCAAGGTTCCGTACCGCGAGCGCCCCGGGCGAAGCTGCCAGACCGCCACGGCCCCGGCCGCCGCCTGCGCCAGCACGACCAGTACGAACACCACCGCCTCCGGTGCAGACAAGTTCAGCATCTCTACTCCTGAATCCTCGGAATCAGGGGATCGTATCTCAAACCGGACAAACCCCGGCGCATCCTACCATCCACGGCCCGGCACTACAAACACTTTTGCCCGCCCGCAGGCCGGCGCGTGCCTCCATTTTCTCGTCGTGGATTCCACGTCTTGAACATTCATATTTGATAATCCTGGATGTACTGTTTCTGTTGCAGCAGGGTATGCAGGGCCGACAGGGCATCCCGATCGACCTTGTCCAACACGAGGTCGGGCCGGCGGCGACTCAGTTGGGTGTCGCCCACGCTCACCACGACCAGCTCTGACGGCTGGTTGAGCGCCTCCAGCGTCTGGAGCTCGAAGTCGTCCAGATCGGCGATGGTCGTAATGACGATCAGGCCGGCGTCGGTGAACAGGTGGGCGGTCTCGCCGAGGCGACGGAGGAATTCCTCGCGGCCGCCCAAGGCGTTCAGGTCCGCGTTGAGGCCCAGCAACTGGTTGCTCAGGCCGAGATAATAGGCCAGGCGGCCGGCGCGGTGCAGATGCTCCTCCACCGCACGGCCCAGCGTCTCCATGTCGCCGCCGTCGGGGCCGCAGATGACCACCAGGGCCGGCCGCTGGTTGTGACGCCCGGCCCGCTCCTGGGGACTGATGCGGCTGCGCACCCAGGCGCGGTTGCGCTGGCGGACGTGCTCCTGGACGAGCGTGTTGGAGACCGGCTCGGCGGACAGGATCACGCCGCCCCCGGCGATCTCGTAGTCGTCGATGATCACAAACCGCCCGGTTGACGGTATGTCCATGGCTGGATCGCAGGCAACAGGCTTGAGGGTCTCCAGCGTCACGTGGGCCACGTCGTGCCGTTCGATCTGCCGGCGGTTGGCGACCGTGCTCAGGTTGGAGGCGTCGATCACGGTGTGCACGGCGGTCAGGTACGCCGCCGCGCGGGCCGCATGCAGCTTGAGCTTGTACCGTTTGCCCATGACCATGGGATTGGGACTGAGCCAGAAGAGGTTGGCCTCCAGTTTGGTGGACGAGCATGGTGCCGGTTCATCGGCCCGGACCATCAACTCGCCCGGCTTGATGTAGACCTGTGTTTCCAGGGTCACGCCGGTGCTTTCGCCGGCCTGGGCCGCGGAGAGATTGGAATGTTGGAATGATGGAAAGGTGGAATACTGGGTAGGCTGGGCCCCTCTCCGACCCATCATTCCATTATTCCGGCATTCCATCGTTCCATTCCATCTCTCCACGCTTTGGATGCGCGAGCGCTTGGCGCTGGGCAGGAACACGACCTCATCGCCCACGTGCAACCGCCCGGTTGCGATCCGTCCGGCGACGATGCGGCGGTCGTCCCCCTGCTCGGTGAACTTGTAGATGTCCTGGACCGGCAGGCGCAGCGGCTTGTCCACCGGCGCGGGCTCCTTCTGCAGTGTGTCCAGCAATTCGAGAATGGTCGGCCCGGTGTACCAGGGGAGGTTGGAACGATGGAATGATGGAATGGTGGAATGATGGGGTGGATCGTTGTTGCTCCCCAGTATTCCATTATTCCAGTATTCCACCATTCCATTCTTCCAAGCCACGTTGTCGCCCTCCCGGGCGCTGATCGGGATGAAGGCCATGGCTCCCAGGCCGATCTTCGCCAGGAACCGGCCGTACTCGTCACGCACGGCCTCAAACGCGTCCTGCCGGTACCCGACCAGATCCATCTTGTTGACGCAGACCGCGATCTGGCGGATGCCCAGCATGCTCATCAGGTAGCCGTGCCGGCGCGAGTTCTCCTGGACCCCCTCGGCCACGTCGATCACCAGCAGTCCCGCCTCGGCCCGGGCGGCCCCCGAGATCATGTTCTTGAGAAATTCGATGTGTCCCGGCGCATCGATGATGAGGTACTCCCGCCGGGCGGTACGGAAAAAGCACCGCGCGGAGTCGATGGTGATCCCCTGGGACTGCTCATCCTTGAGGGCATCCAGCAGAAAGGCATATTCGAAGGGCTTGGCATGGCGCCGGCAGGCCTGCTGGACCTGCTCCAACTTGCCCTCCGGCAGGGAGCCGGTGTCGGCCAGGAGCCGGCCGACCAGCGTGCTCTTGCCGTGGTCCACGTGCCCAATGACCACGATATCCATCTGCTCCCGAGGAATCGCCGAGGTTCGATGTTCGATGTTCGGTTCAAGAGTTTCCATTTGGGTGTCCGGTGCGCGAGTATCAAAAAATCAACGATCAACCATCAGAAATCAACCATTTCCAATTACATATAGCCTTCGCGCCGGAGGGTCTCGAGGCCGTAGCCGTCTTCCTTGTCCTGGTCCCGGCCGGAGCGCTCGGCGATGTTGGAGAACTTGCCGCTGCGCAGCTCCTCGATGACCGCGCGGACGTCTTTGGCCGTCGAGGCCACCGGCTTGGTGCACGGCTGGCAGCCCAGCGAGCGGTAGCGCTGCCCTTGGCCCTGGTCGAAATACAGGCTCACCATCGGGATGTTCTCCCGCTCGATGTACTCCCAGACGTTCAGCTCCGTCCAGTCCAGCAGCGGGTGAATCCGCACGTGCGTACCGGGGGCGAAGTCGGTCTTGAACTGGTTCCACAACTCCGGCGGCTGGTTGGACACGTCCCAATCGCTGTGCCGGTCGCGCGGCGAGAAGTACCGCTCCTTGCTGCGGCTGCCCTCCTCGTCGGCCCGGGCCCCGACGATGACACCGGTGAACGGCGCGCCGCCGGTGGTCTTGACGTACCGGCCGGTCGTATGGTCCAGCACCCAGCGGGGCCACTCACCCGAAAGCGTGTGCTTCAGGGCCTCGCTCTTGAGCGCGGCGCAGCATTGCAGGCGGGTGCATTGGCCGTCGGGGAAGGTCCGCTTGGCCGCCAAGGCCTCGTCGTTGCGGCCGAAGATCATGTTCAGCTTCCACTCTTTCGCCAGGCGGTCGCGGTACTCGATCATCTCGGGGATCTTGTACTGCGTGTCGATGTGCAGCAGCGGCAAGGGCACGTGCCCGAAGAAGGCCTTGCGGGTCAACCACAGCAGCACGGTGCTGTCCTTGCCGACCGACCAGAGCATCACGAGCTGCTTGAATTCGCGATATGCCTCGCGCAGGATATAGACGCTTTGCGCTTCGAGTTTGTCGAGATGATCCATGAGGAAAGTGTGATGTTTGAAGTTTGATTGTTGATTTTCGCTTTTGGGATCGTTGCTCAAAGGATTCATGCGGCGCGCCCTCTTACTTCCTACATCGAACTTCAACCTTCAGACTTCCAATGCAGACCGCACTCTTTGTGTTCC
>VGYL01000452.1 GCA_016872975.1 Planctomycetota bacterium | reverse complement strand
ACGACCGCAAGTATTTCATTGTCGACGCCACGCGCGAGGTCAAGCCCACCGCCGTCCGCCCCGGTGCTACCCTGCGCCTGCGCCGGTTCGAAGTGGATGCGGCGTTTGCCTCGCGGCAATTGGTCTACCGCATCGACGAGTTCCGCTACGAATCGGATTACTTCAGCCAATTTCTGGTTGCGCCGGGGGTCATGATCGTGACCGAGACGCGCGACTGGCTGGAGGATTCCGGCTTGTTCGCGCGGGTCTCCGCCACGGCCGGCCGGCTGGTTGCAGCCTACACGCTGGACGCGAACGTCAAAGCTCTATATGCCGATTTCCGGAATCGGGAGGCGCCGGTAGCGGTGGTGGAGATCCGATTTCTCCTGGTGGACGGGACAGGGGCCCAGGAGGAAGTGCTCTTGTCCGAGACGTACCACGCCACCGCTCCCATCGCCGCCAGGACTGCGGAGGCTGTGGTCGCGGGGCTCAGCCGGAGCCTGGAAACGATCCTGAGCCGGTTGGAGGCGGACCTGCGGAAGAAGTTCGAAGTTTGAGGTGTCAAGTTTGAAGTAAGAGGTCGTCCGCCGACGGCACTGGCCCACTTCAAACATCAACCTTCAACCATCAGACTCCCTCAGAGCACGCCGCCGACGTAGTCGTTGAAGTGGTACATCTCAGCGTTTTCCAGGAACGTCTCCGGCTGCGAGACAAACGTACGGAGATTCTCCATGAGGTACAGGTGTTTTTCCTCCTCCGCGGCCAGCAGACGGAAGATCCTCTTTTGCTCCGGGTCTTCGGCTTCCTCGGCCCGTTCCAGGTAGAATTTGCGGTTTTGCTCTTCGATCCGGCAGGCTTTGCGATAGAGGTCCGCTTCGCTGATCTGGAAATCGAATTTCTTCGGCGCCACCCGCATGTGGTCGAAGACCTCGCGGGCGCGGTCCAGGATCGGGGTATCGGTCACGCTCTCGGGCGTCTCGGTCCTCATCCGCTCGACCGTTTGGTAGTGCTTGGCCTCCTCGTCGGCCAACATGGTCAGGATGTTCCTGAGCCCTTCGTGGTTGGTTCGGGCGGCCAGATCGCGATAGTATTCCTCGCTGAACCTCTCCTTCTCCATCGCGAACTCGAAGATGTTCATACAACTTCCTTTCTATCCGAGACGTATGTTCTTGAGCATGGCTCCGCCGGTGGCGTCCGGACCGATCCGCGGGGGGCTGCCGAAGAGTTTCTACCGGCCGGCCGGCCGGCGGTTCGGTGAAACTGCGATGTTTCTTCCCGGCGGACGACGGGGATCGTCGGGGCCGAGTATAAGCAGGGAATCTTGGGGGACGCGAAGATGAAGGGAAGAAGTGTCATCCGACTTATCGTGGCTTGTGTCGTCAGTCTGTCGGCCGGGGCGATTGGCTCGCTGGCGGGGACCAATTCCTGGTACGCGACGATAGAAAAACCGGCTTTCACGCCGCCGGACTGGGTATTCGGCCCGGTGTGGACCGTCCTGTACCTGCTGATGGGGGTTGCGGCCTTTCTTGTCTGGCAAAGAGGGCTGGGTCTCAGGATGGTCCGAGTCGCCCTGGCCTGGTTCCTGGGACAGCTCGTTCTCAATGCCCTGTGGTCGCCGGTGTTTTTTGGCTTGCACCGGGTCGATCTGGCACTGGTGGTCATTGTGCTGCTCTGGGGGGCCCTGGTCGTAACTATGTATTGGTTTTTCCGCGTTTCCCGGGCGGCGGGACTGCTCCTGATCCCCTATCTGCTGTGGGTTTCCTTCGCGGCGGTTCTGAACGCCTCGATCTGGTGGCTGAACCGGTGAGGGACCACGGTCCAGCGTGGCGCCAAGGCCTTGCCAATGGCAAGGATCGACCGGGGACAGAAGGGCAAGGCCATCCGACGCCGATGCCCTTACCCTGTCATAGAAATCGATGATTGGAATTTTTTTGAACTCATCGAACCGCAGGTCGCGACATCCGTAAGTACCTCAGAAGGCGTCATAGGACGCCTGAAAAAGTGAACACCACAAGCCCCTGCGTAGTCTCGCTTCCTCTCCCTCCGCACCGCAGGGGCTTTGCCTTTGTACTGTCATGGCGGAAGACACCGAAAATCGAGGACAGGGGCCGGCGAGCAAGGAGCCGACGGAGCACGACGGAGGTTCCGCGAACACGATCACCCACAGCTTGCTGCGGCATGTGCCGGGCATCGTAGAATCCTGCGGTGCGGCGGCTCTCTTCGTTTATGTGGATGCCATTGACGAGGAGGCGCCGGACCTCGGTCTTTCCGTCAAGGCCAAGGTCTTTTGCGTCACGAAAGCCGCCCCGGACGGCCGGGAATCCCGCGTGGGGGCGCTGCAGTGCCTGCGGATTCCGAATGTGCCCATGACGCGGATCGGGCAGGTCAAAATCGCGGTTTTTCTGGCCCTGGCCCGCGGTCTGATCAAACACGGCGACCGGCATCACGCTGCCGCGGCGATTACGGCGGTAACGGATGCCATTGCCGTTACTGTCAGCGAGTCCACCGGATCGATCACCATCTTTCGCGGCGGACGGATCATCACAGAAATCCAGAAACCCCGCAGCACGGGGGAAGAATCCAAGTGGCTCCGCTCCCGCCCGTACAAGTCTCTGAAGCGGGACTAAGCCTCATCAATTTGTATTTCATTTATTTCCCTGCTTTCTTTTTGCGTAACTCTTCACACAACTTGCACTTGCATTTCCTACTGTCGTTCTGGCTGATGGAGAAATGTGAAAAAAAGTACAACAAATACTTGACGATATCCTATATGGGTTGCATAATGTGCATTAGGAAGCCTTTGGATGTCCGGGGAAAGAGTCTCACCCCACGTTATATGAAGAAAAGTGCGTATGGAAAAAGGTACGCAGGTAATGGCCAATAGAAGTTGCATAATAAGGCTGTCGAGGTACAAGAACGCCTTGAATCGGTTGAAAGGACTGAATTTCGTCCGGGTGTTCTCGGACAATCTGGCCGATGCGGCGGGTGTTACGGCGGCCCAGGTCCGCAAGGATTTCTCGCTTTTCGGCATCACGGGCAACCGACGGGGGGGCTATAAGGTCGAGGAACTGGCGGACCAGCTCAATCGGATTCTGGGCAAGAACCAGCTCCATGAGTTCATCGTGATTGGCGTTGGCAACATCGGTCGGGCGCTATTGCACTATCCGGGTTTCGAGAGGAGCGGCATCGATGTCGCCGCCGGATTCGACATCGACCCGGCGAAATACAATCCGCAGAGCCAGCCGCCGGTGCTGCCGTTGGAGCAGTTGGGCGAACTCATCAAGACCCGGGATATCAAGCTGGCGATTCTCGCGGTGCCCGATTACGCCGCCCAGCAGGTGCTGGAGCTGGTGCTCTCGGCGGGGATCAAAGGGGTACTCAACTTCGCACCGATCTGCCTCAAGGCACCGCCGGGTTGTATCGTGAACAATATCAATCTTGAGACGGAAATCGAGAATCTGATCTACTTCATCAATGCGGCCGAGAACCGAAAATAGCCGAATATGGATGCCGGTCTCCTTGAAGACGAGGATTCTGTTCTCGTTTCTCCTGGTGATTCTGGTGCTTTCGGTCCCAACCGCGGTGTTGGGCTACCGCGTCATTCAGACGAATATCGTTCGACGGGCGGAACGCCAGGTCCGCGACAGCATCCATGCGGCCCAGCTCGCCTATACCGGCGAGATCGAGCGCATTGGCGAGGCGCTGAAACTGGTGTCGCCCAACGGGAATTTTGAGACGCTCTGGAACGAGCTCAACGTGCACTATCTGATGTTCGTAGCCCGGCAGGACTTCGACGCGCTGCCCAGCGAGATTGCCCGGGCGGCGGTGGAAAGGGGCACGTCGGTGGGGGGGACCCGGCTGATTCTGCCCGAGGAGCTGGCGACGATGGCGGGCGAGTCCGCCGGCAAAGCGCCGATCGAGATCAAGCCGACGCCCAAGGCGCGGCCGACGGACAAGACGGTGCTGAACCTGGTCATGGCCAAGGAATACGCGGTGCCGGTCTTCGAGCGCGGCGGCCCCATGCGGGGGGTTCTGTATGGCGGCCGCATCGTCAACCGCGATGACGTGTTCGTGGACCGGGTGCGCGAGATGGTCTTCGGCAAGGAGGTCTACAAGGACAAGCCCGTCGGCACGGTGACCGTTTTCCTGGACGACGTGCGGATCGCGACGAACGTCCGGGACAAGGACGGGCGGCGGGCGATCGGGACGCGGGTGTCGGAGGAGGTCTATCGGGCCGTGGTCGAACACGGGCAGACCTGGCACGAGAGGGCCTTCGTGGTCACCGACTACTACAAAAGCGCGTATACGCCGTTGCGGAACATCGAGGGCGAGATCATCGGAATTCTGTACGTCGGCATCCTCGAGCAGCCCTTTACCGATCTGGCGGCGGAAATCCTCCAGTTCTTCCTGCTGTCGGTCGGCGGCGTCACGGGGATTGCCGTGCTGCTTTCGTTCATTCTCGCCGGGGCGATTTCCCGGCCCTTGACGCAGGTGGTCCAGGCCAGCGAGTGCCTCGCCTCCGGCGATTGGGGATATCGGATCAATGCGGATACCTCCATCAAGGATATCAACAGCATGGCCGAAGCCTTCAACGCCATGGCGCTCGGCTTGAAGGAACGAGAAGAGAGTCTGCACGTCTCCAACGAGAAGCTGGCGGCCTCGAACAAGAGCTACATCGATCTGATCGGCTTCGTGGCCCACGAGCTCAAGGGGATTCTGGCCTCGGCGGTCATGAACGCCTACGCCGTGCGCGACGGGTATCTCGGCCTGGTCAACTTCAAGCAGCGCAAGGCCATGGACTCCGTGACGCGGAACCTCGATTATCTCGACGCGACGGTCAAGAAGTTCCTGAACCTCGGCCGGATCGAGCGGGGCGAGCTCGCCGTCAACAAGACCGGGCTGAATCTCAAGAAGGATGTCTTCGACACCTCGATCGTCGCTTTGGCCCCGATCGCGGCCAAGAAGGGCCTGCAGATTGCCAACGAGATCAGCCCCGACCTGACGGTCCAAGCCGACGTGGACCTGATGCAGATCGTCGCCAACAACCTGGTCAGCAACGCGATCAAGTACAGCCCGGAGGCCGGACGCATCCGGGTGACCGCCCAGCCGGTCGACCGGATGGTCGAGGTCGAGGTCTACAACGATTCGACGCCCATGACCGCGGAGCAACGGGCCAGGCTGTTCCAGAAATTCTCCCGGCTCGACAACCCCGAGACCAAGAAGGTCAAGGGGACCGGCCTGGGATTGTACATCACCAAGCAGATTGTCGAGCGGCACGGCGGCAGCATCACGGTCGAGCCGCGCGCGCACGGAAACTCCTTTGTCTTTCGGATCGAAAGGAACTGAAAACGATGCCTACTCCCTTGGAATTGATCAGGAAGAAACGCGCCGAAGCGGTCAGCCGCATCATCGGCAAGGGCTATCTCTCGACGAAACGGGTGTACGTCGGCATGGCGACGTGTGAAATCGCTGCCGGGTCGAAGGACGTGATGGAGGTCTTCCAGAAGGCCGTCCGGCGCGGCTTGACGGACGTGTACCTGAGCCAGAAGGGCTGCGCCGGCCGCTGCAATCTGGAGCCGACGGTCGAGGTCATCGAGGCGGGCAAGAGCCCCGTCAAGTACGGCCGCGTGGACAAAGAGCGGGCCCAGCAGATCATCGACCGCCACCTCAAGAGCGGCGAGGTCATTCACGAGTGGGTGATCGATTGAAGAGATGTGAGAAGAAGTTTGACGTGCGAAGTTTGAAGTCGGAGGCCTCGCACGCCGAAGTGCCAGCTCTTACTTCAAACTTCAAGCTTGACACTTCAGACTCTTTCCGGAAAGGAAACATGCTGTGGATGTG
>VGYL01000451.1 GCA_016872975.1 Planctomycetota bacterium | reverse complement strand
GATCGCAAGATGCTGGCGTTGGGAGACCGCAATGGTACGATCCGCGTCTTCGATCCCGCCTCCGGACGATTGCGCCACGCCAACCTGCCAGCTTGGTGTGGTCCGGTCCATGCGGTGCAGTTCTCCGCCGATGGGAAGACGTTGGCCACCTGTGCGGGATGGGGGACGATCGGCGTCTGTCTGTGGGACGCGCACACCTGGCAGCCGCTGCGCCGGTTCGAGGCCGAGGATACGACCGGGCGCTTCGGGCACGAGTTCGGCACGATGGCTTGGGGCCGAAACGGCACCCTCCTCGCCGTGCCGAACGGGCACGAGAACAGCGTTCGTATCGTGGAGGCGCAGTCCGGCAGAGTATTGCGGGTCCTTTACAGCAGGAGACAAGACATCCTCTCTGCTTCCCGGGTTTCCGATGGGGCACACGAGGGCCTTCTGAAGATCGGCTCGGTCTCCTGGCTGCCGGATAGTATGCTTTTGGCGGGCGGAAGGAGGGACGGCAAGGTTCTGGTTTGGGATCTCGGCTCCGACTCCAGCGAGCCGTCGGTGACGCTCGATGCTCATACCGGCACCGCCCTTGTTGCCTGGGAACAAAAGGGCCGCCGTCTGATTACGGGCGGAGAAGATGGGGGGATCAAGCTCTGGGAACCGCACCGCGGCACGCTCACGGCTACCTTGGAGAGGCCGGGAAGACCGATCACCTGCCTGGCGCCGTCGCCGGATGGGCACGCCCTGGCCGCCGGCAATGCCGCGGGCACAATCCGTCTGTGGAATGTCGAAGAGAATCTGGTGTTCAATCTGCTCCGAAGCGAGCCGAACGATCCTCAGGCGGAAGGGGCTTCCGTGACCGCCGTGGCCTGGTCGCCCGACGGTGCACGGCTGGCCTCGGGGGACGCCGACGGCACGATCCGGATCTGGGACCCCCGTTCGCGTCAGCCGCGACGCTCGTTCGCGGCCAGGTGCGGCACGATCGCCTCGCTGACGTGGTCGCCGGATGGCCGCCTGTTGGTGTGCGGCGGGGCCGATGGGACCGGCCGGGTCTGGGACGTCAGGAATGATTTCGAAGAGTATGTCGTGCTGCTGCCGCTGTGGGGCTCCGCCGGACCGGGCGTTGCGATCAGCCGGGGAGGTGACTATCGCGGCCCGCCGGGAGTTGCGGAGCACCTCCTCTATATCGCTGCCACCGAGCGGGGCCGGGAGACGTTGACGCCCGCCAATTTCCAGAGCCGCTTCGGCTGGGTGAACGAGCCCTGGCAGGTGGGGCTGTACACGCCGGGGGCGGAGAAGGTGAAACGAATCTACGTCAAGGCGGAGGCCCAGCCGCCGTACGACGGCAACAGTTGGGCCGCCGCGTTCAACGACCTGCAGGACGCCTTGAGCGTGGCACAGCCCGACACAGAGATCTGGGTGGCCGCCGGCGTCTACCGGCCCGACCGGGGGACCGGGGCACGCACGGCCAGCTTCCGCCTGAAAGACGGCGTCCGGCTCTACGGCGGCTTCGCCGGAACCGAAACCAGCCTCGACCAGCGCGATCCGAACCACCACGAGACCATCCTCAGCGGCGACCTCCAAGGCGACGATGGAGCAGACTTCGCCAATTATGACGACAATAGCTATCACGTCATTCTTGGCAGCGGGACCGATGAAACGGCCGTACTGAACGGTTTTGTCGTCACGTCGGGCAACGCCGAAGGCCCAGGGGAGTCTCCACTCCATAAAGGTGGTGGGATATGCATTTAGGGAGGGAGCCCTACGATAGTCCACTGCACCTTCAAGCACAATTCGGCGGATCTGGGTGGGGCCGCGTATAGCGACCATGGCAATCCAACCTTCATGAATTGCACTTTTACGCGGAACAGGGCAAGGTCCGGGGGGGCGCTACACTTCCGGCATTTGACGAGAGGAACGATGGTCCATTGCGCTTTTGCGAACAACCTGGCACGTGAGGTAGGTGGGGGCCTGCTTATCTTCCAGGGTCTCCATTGTGTTCTGACCGAGTGCTCATTCATCGGCAACTCCGCGAGACAATCTGGCGGTGGGATCATGAATTCCGACAGCATCATGACCCTCGTCAACTGCCGCTTCGTCAAGAACTCCTCGGGCGAAGGGGGTGGGATAAGCAACTCTAACGCGACTTCCACGTTTTGGCCGAGGGAGGCGTCATCGCGCTCGGACAGGGCGATAGACCTTTCCAGGACGACGTCTGCGACGACATTCACCAGTTGTCGCTTTCTTGGCAACACCGCCTCTCTGGGAGGCGGCATTCTGAACGTGGGAGGCGGCCCCACGTTGGTCAACTGCCTGTTTGTTCGAAATGAGGCCGATGAAGGTGGGGGAGTGTTGAACATGCCTCGTGAGGTGCCGGTATCCGGGGAAACCCTGATGCTCGTCAACTGCACTTTCCGAGGGAATGCCTCGCCCGCGCTTCGGGGGGGCGGAATCGGACAGAGAGACAAAGCCAGTGTGACCCTGGAGAATTGCATTCTGTGGGACAATGCCAATTCCGGGGATTCGGTCGAATCGATGCAGATTCTGGGCGGCACCATCCGCGCTGCCAACTGCTGCATCCAGGGTTGGACGGGCCGGCTCGGTGGCATCGGGAATTTCGGATTGGACCCGTTGTTCGTCGATCCCGATGGCCCTGACGGGATCGCCGGCACACTCGATGACGATCTGCGGCTCCAGCCGGGCTCTCCCTGCCGGGATGCCGGAGACAATTCCGCCCTGGGCGCGGATATGGCCGATCTCGACAAGGATGGCGATGTCCGTGAACCGATTCCCTTCGATATTGAGAGAAAGCCGCGCATTCGCGGCGGCATCGTGGACCTCGGCGCGTACGAAAGCGACTGATCGGTCCCGAGAGCATACGCTGTCTCTCTCCTGTCCACGGCGAATTCATCGCCTCCTCCTGCCACGCGATCCCTGCCCGGCCCGTTAGAAAAGAGTCCCTCCTCGCGCGCAGCATTCTGAGCCCGACGGTGCAGAGAAGAATAGAGAGCCGCTCATGAGCCTTGGTCTCGAAAGTACGATTCTGTGGGTGACGCGGTCCGACGAGGAAAGGGAAAGGAAATGAAAGCGCTTGAGGTCACATCAGTTCTGGCTGTAGCCGTATCGGCTCTGGCGGTCGTCGCGTCCGTCGCCTACACTCTCCTTGGCTGGTCACCAAGCATGATCTGGGAGTGCCTCGCCTCGGCTGAGCCCAAGTTCCTGACGATAAACCTTGCCGACGGAACAGTTTGTGAGTGTCGTGGTGAGGCCGAGGGCGGCGTCGTGGACGAGAGGGCCGAAAGCAGTATCACGCCGTCTTCTGCCTCGCCGTCGTACGCCGCCGAGGAGGCACAGCCGCGGTTCACCGTCTTCGCACCTGATGAGAGACCCGCTTCTATTACGGTCCTTTTGAAGACGCTGTGTCCGCGGCGGCCTGAATGTGCACAGGTTGCAGGGACGGTTCGGGAAGCATTGGATTCCAGCACGGAGGTCTTGGTATTGTTCATGGACCGGGGCGATGCTTCCTTCAATTCCTATTACGAAATGCGAGAGGCATTGTCTCAACTGAAGAACAAGAAGGTCATCGGGATCGGCTACTGGGCGGCGACACTCTTCGGCGATCTGGGGCTTGAAATCAGGTCGGGGGCCTGCGCTAGTGGAGGTGTGCACCCGCCACCTCAGACCCGGGTGCAGCGCACCGAGCTATTGCCGGGGCGAGAGAATGAGGTAATAACGGCCTGCCGCGTGGGCAGCGACGAGAAAGAGGATGACCCTCGATACGGGTTCTGTGACAGCATGATGCACCTGCCGCGTGGGAGCGAGATGACGAGGTTCGTTGAGGCCATTACCCGGCGTTGCGACAATGAGAACTACGCTTCCATCGTGAGGCAGGGCAACTACCTCATGGCGGGCTTGGCGGCGCCGCCAACCATGTGGACCGACGACTACCGACGCTTGTTGGGCACCTTGGCCGACCGGTTCGCCCGAGCGCCCCGCGAGCCTTTCTTCACGGCCACCTGGGAGGAAACACGCCCGGGGCAGTACGAGTTTGATCTGGCCCCCGTCTTCAGCACGAACGAACTCTACGCCAGGACGCTGTACTTTCGCTTCACCCGGCCGACGAAGTTCTCCGGCGTACTGGAGCACACCGGGTCCCAGGCCATGATGGTGATGTTCCGGTGCGAAAACGGGACGTACGGAACGCGCGAGGATGCCCACGATCGGGAAACGCTGCAGATTGCGCGGGACATTGCCCAGGAGGACATTGACCGGGCGGGGACCAACTACTGGTCGCTCGAGGTGGTGAACTTCGACCGCACCGGTCGGGCACGCTGCAAGCTGCGGATCGAATACTGAAAGCCGGCCCGCGGGTCTGCCCGATCGCCGGCAAGCAGGAAGTTCCTCCCGCGCGCAGAGTTTTGACGTGAACGGTGTAGATAAAGGTAGAGAGCCGCTCATGGGCTTCTCCTTCTGAAATGCGAACCTGCAAGCAAGGCAGTCTTGAAATGAATGGGGAAACGATGAAAACGTTCATGGCGAAACCGAATGTTGCCAGGGTCGTGTTCCTCTATTGGCAGTTGCTGACCACGGCCCTGAAACGATTCGTCAGCAATGTTGAGCGAGACAAGAATGGGGAGAAGCGGGCCCCCGAAAAAGGGAGCATTTCTCTGCCCCCCACGGAATCGGGCGATCTCGATCTGCTCAGTTCGGAGGCTACGCCCGAACAGGCCTTGATCTACGCGTGGATCACCGGTCTCTTGGACCATGCCATCCGGGAGACCGAGAAACAGTTAGGTGACGCAGGCATGAAGGTCCACTGGCAGATGTTCCATCGGAAGGTCTTGGCCCCCATTCTTGAGGATGCCGAGGATGTTCCTTTGAGGGAGATCTGCCGGATCTATGGGGTGGAGGATGAAACCCAGGCCTCCAACATGATCGTCACGGTGAAGCGTCGTTTCCGGAGGATTCTGAAGCAGCAGCTGCGGGAGCTGCCGCGTACTGAGGGGGCGGCTTGAATGTGGTGCCCCAGACACGCAGAAGCACACAAGAACCGTGTTCGTCACAGGGAAAGGAGCGACTCATGGGTGCCAAACGGTTGGCTTTGATGGGGCTGTCTGTGGCTCTGTTGGGATCCGGGTGTGCGACGGTGGTGAACGGCAGACACCAATGTGTCACCATAACCTCGGACCCGCCAGGAGCAAAAGTCGAGACAGACGCCGGAGTGGACGTCAACACGCCTGGCAGTGTCAACCTCGTGCGGAACAAGAACCATGTCTTGGTCGCCACGTACGGCGGTTGCGCGCCGCAACAGAAGGAGCTCAGCCACGAGTTGAGCGGGTGGATCTTCGGGAACATTCTGATCGGCGGTATCATCGGCGCGGTGGTAGATGTCGCTTCGGGCTCGTGCTACAAGCTGGTCCCGGGGAAAGTCCACTTTGATTTTCCGGAGGTTGGGCAGGCGAATGCGCCCCCTCGGGGTCCCGCTTTGCCATCGCCCCCAGGCCCAGACCAGGAGACTCGGGTCGAAGGTGGGAATGAACCGGCCGAGAAGGGCATCGTCGAGAAGGGCATGACGAAAGGCGAAGTCATAGCGGCCATGGGTCAACCAAGCAGGGTCGTTCGGTCCGGGGAATATGAAGGACTCATCTACGAAAACCGCACACCTCACTTGTACTTCTTTGAAAAGGGGATTTTGCGCAAGACCAAGTAGTACGACAGCGCGAGATAGGCTCAAGCGAGCGAGGGTTGGCGGTCGATAACTCCTTGTGAACCATGAGTTTATAAGGAGAATGGACATGGATGTTCAAGAGATCAAGGGCGTGGGTCGGCAGTTGGGAAAATTCCTGGGTGAATTCGAT
>VGYL01000450.1 GCA_016872975.1 Planctomycetota bacterium | reverse complement strand
TAGTGGGCATCCTCGGCGGCGCGCTCAAGGTGATCTCCAGCGGCCGCAACGAGGGCAAGGAAATTCTGCTCGACAAGCCAGTCATCCGCATCGGTCGCGACGATCGCTGCGACCTGCGACTGGCCGGCGATGAGCGGATCCAGCCGGTGCATGCCGAAATCCGCCGCGAGTCTCGCGGCTATCTGCTCCATGCGGTAGGGTCCGCGGCGGTCAGGGTCAACGGCCAGCCGGCCGCCGATCACCTGCTGCAAAAGGGGGACCGCATTGGAATCGGCCGGGAGGAGGTCTTGTACAGATGATCACTGCCAACGCAGGGAGGAACAAAGCCCGATGATCACCTGTTCCATGTGCGGCGCCGACAACCGCGATGCAGCGAAGTTCTGCAATAATTGTGGTGCGGCATTGGCGAAGACTGCGCCGTTGGCAATCGGAAGCGTCATGCAAGGCCGATACAAAGTGGCCTCGATTCTCGGTCACGGCGGCATGGGCGCAGTGTACCTGGTCGAAGACCAACGGCTCTTCGACAAAAAGCTGGCCTTGAAAGAGCTGCTGGATATTCTGCCCGACCCGGCGGCGCGTGCCCAGGCACTGCAGCAGTTTCGACAAGAGGCCAGGCTGCTTTCCTATCTGAGCCACCCGAACCTGCCGCACATCTCGGACTACTTCGCCGAGAGCGGCCGGCAATACCTGGTGATGGAGTACGTAGACGGCGAGACCCTGGAGGCGATCCTGGGCAAAACCTCCGGCTTCCTGCCCGAAGCGCAGGTGGTGGAGTGGGCCATCCAGGTGTGTGACGCGCTGGAATACCTGCACGGCCAGTCGCCGCCGATCATCTTCCGCGACTTGAAGCCGGTCAACATCATGCTGGACAAGGGCAAGCGGATCAAGCTGATTGACTTCGGGATCGCGCGCTTCTTTCGGCCCGGCCAGACCAGGGACACGCAGGCCATGGGCACGCCCGGCTACGCCGCGCCGGAGCAGTATGGTGCCGGACAGACCGATGCGCGAACGGACATCTATGCGCTTGGCGCCACCTTGCACCATCTTCTCACCAAGCGCGACCCCGCATCGCAGCCATTTGTTTTCCCGTCGTGCAAAGTTCTGAACGGTGGTGTGTCTGTCCAGATGGATGGGCTCATCAGCAAGGCAACCGGGTCAGATCCGCTGAAGCGGTATCAGAGCCTGAATGAGGTGCGGTCCGCGTTGTTGGGACTAAGTCCCGTGTCACCAAAATCCTTTACAGCACTACCGGCAGCAGGCATCGTAGGGCCAAAACCTATCGTGTGGACACGAACTGCCCCGGTGGCTACCTTTGCTGCCTATTGCGGCGCAGATAAGCGGGAGACAGAATGGCTTCAGGAGCCTACGGGGAAATGCACGTGCACGGAGTGCGCCACAACATATCCCACCGGAGTAACCGGTCAGATGCTTCAGGCGTTCTGCAAGAAGTGCGGCTCGCCGACGACGCGCGTTGTGAGTTCCGGTCCGGTGACCTTATCTCGATGTGGCAGTTGCCGGACTCAGATGGATACTACCGGCAGCATAGGTTATGGAGCTTACTATTGTCCTACCTGCCAGAACACCACGAGTTGGACTAGCTTCAGTCCGTACATCTGCACTTGCCTGGGCTGCGGTCATGCGTTGTACATCGAGGGCAACATCTCAGGCGCGCTGGAGGTTTTCTGCAGTCAGTGCAAGGCCAAGACCCCCTGGCTTGTTAGCCCAGGTGGCCGTATCTGCATGTGGTGTGGGACCAAGGTGTGAAGTTCCGGTCAGGAGGATCGCCGGTGCAATGCTCGAGATGTGGCAGTGAGTTGAAGCCGGGCGCCCGTTTCTGCGGACGGTGTGGCGCGCCAGTCGAAGTAGCAGGCATGGCACACCGGTCGCAACGGCTGAGCATGACGCCGGAGATAACCGCCGCGCTGGAAGCCTCCCGCCGTCCGCCGCCGCTCAAGGCCGACGTGATCTTCGCCATTGACACCACCGGCAGCATGAGCGACAAGATCGAGGGGCTACTCAAGACCTGCCTGGCGTTCGCGCACGAGCTGGCCTCCAGCGGCATTGACTATCGGCTGGGGCTGATCGGGTTCGGCGACCTGTTGATTTCCGAAAAGATGAGCATCTATCCGCCCACGGCCCAAGCCGAGGAGTTCCAGAGCTGGATCAAGACGCTGCCGCGCACCGGGGGCGGCGACGAGCCGGAGTCCTCACTGGATGCGGTCCGCGAGGCGCTGCGCATGGAGTTCCGGCCTGACGCCCAGAAGGTCGTGGTGCTGATCACCGACGCATCGCCCCACGATCCCGACACGAAGGGCTACTCGGCCAAGAAGGTGACCGGCTTGCTGTGCGAGGTCAAAGCCCTGGCGTTCTGCATCGCGCCCGAGCTCGAATGCTGGCAAGAGATGGCGCAGCGGACGGCCGGCGAGTGGTTCGAGATCAAGAGCGACGCCAACTTCATCCCGATCATCGGCCGGTTGGCGAAGACGGTCTCCAAGACGGTGACGCTGCGACTGACTGGTCAACTATGAGTCCTTGCGGTTCGGATAACTGCAGATTGGGCTCGCAATGATAAACTACTCCACAGGGTGATCCGATGACACAATGTCCGCGATGCGGAGCTCTCAATCGGCCTGTCGCGAAGTTCTGCGGCAGGTGCGGCATGCCGCTGGCGCCGACGACGCCGCTCGCGATCGGCGCCGTTGTGCAAGGTCGCTACCGGGTGCTCAGTTTGCTGGGCAGGGGCGGTATGGGCGCCGTCTACCTGGTTGAGGACGTGCGGGTGTTCGGGAAGCGATGGGCGCTGAAGGAGTTGCTGGACACCCTCCTCGCGCCAGCCGATCGGGCTCAGGCGATCCAACAGTTCCAGGCCGAGGCGCAGATGCTCGTTCGGTTGAGTCATCCCAATCTGCCGCAGATCGCCGACTATTTCTCCGAAGGCAGCCGGCAATACCTGGCGATGGAATACGTAGATGGTGAAACGCTGGAAGCGATCCTTGAGAGAACGAAGGGTTTTCTGACCGAAGCGCAGGTGACCGACTGGGCGGTCCAATTGTGCGATGTTCTGGCCTATCTGCATGGGCAGACGCCGCCCGTGATCTTCCGTGACCTTAAGCCGGACAACGTCATGCTGACGCAGGCTGGCGTTATCAAGTTGATTGACTTCGGCATCGCCCGCGTTTTCCGGCCCGGCAGAGCGAAAGACACCCATATCATGGGTACACCGGGTTTTGCTGCGCCTGAGCAGTATGGCAGCGGCCAGACCGATGCGCGTTCCGATATCTACTCTCTGGGCGCGACCCTGCACTGCTTGCTGACCCAATACGACCCGGCGGCGCAGCCTTTCGTCTTCCCGTTTCCATCCTGCCGGTCGCTGAACAGCGGCATCTCCCCGCAGTTCGATGCTGTGATCGGCAAGGCGACTCAGCGAGATGCAAGTCAGCGCTACCAGACCGCGGCTGAGATGAAACAGGCGTTGCTCCCGTTGGCGCCCAACCGCTTGGGCCCGATTCTGCCGGCCGCCGGAACGCCGATGAGTAGAATTGTGGGACCCGAACCCGTGCAGTGGATTCAGACCTCTCCGATGAACGCCATGGCCGCGTATTGCGGCGCCTGCAAACGCGACACGACATGGATCGAAGACTACGACGGCTCGTGTACCTGCATGGAATGTGACCAGTCGTGGCCGGCCGGATCGGTCAATGAGGTCATCCAGGCGCCCTGCAAGAAGTGCAGCCGGCAGACGACCTGGGTGCTTTCGGACGAAACCTGCACCTGCCTGGGGTGTGGCCAGAGCTATAACATCAGCGGCGTCACGGGGACGCTGGAAGCGTATTGCAGCAAGTGTAAAGCCAAGGCGCCCTGGGTCATTGGCGATGTGGATTACGAGACACATCGTCTGTGCCTGTGGTGTGGCCAACAACGATGAGCGGATCTGCTGTGGGAGGGGCAATGGTACAGTGTCGGAAGTGCGGCAACAACAACCGGCTGGGGGCTCGGTTTTGTGGCCACTGCGGCGCGCTCTTAGTCAACACCGCGCCCTTGGCCCTCGGCACGGTCGTGCATGGACGCTACGAGGTTGTTAGCCTGCTGGGTAAAGGCGGCATGGGGGCCGTCTACCAGGTGCAAGATCAGAAGGTGTTCGGCAAACGCTGGGCCGTGAAGGAACTCATCAACACCTTTGCCGATTCGGCCGACTGGATGCACGCCATCCAGCAGTTTGAGACGGAAGCTAGGATGTTGGTCAGCCTCAGCCACCCCAACCTGCCGCAGATCGCTGATTTCTTCTCCGAAGGCGGCCGGCAGTACCTGGTCATGGAATATGTCGAAGGCGAAACCTTGGAGGCTACCCTGACGAAGACGCCCGGGTTCCTTCCAGAAGCCACGGTGCTCAGCTGGGCGGCCCAGTTATGCGACGTACTCAGTTATCTGCACGCCCAGAAGCCGAACCCCGTAGTGTTCCGAGACCTCAAGCCCGACAACATTATGCTCACACTGGCTGGCACGATCAAGCTGATTGATTTCGGCATTGCTCGCATTTTCGATCCAACCAAGAAAACCGATACCCTGAAAATGGGCACCATCGGGTACGCACCGCCCGAGCAGTATGCCGGACACGGCCAGACTGATGCTCGTTCGGACATCTATGCCCTTGGAGTCACGCTACATCGGCTTCTGTCCAAGCACGATCCTTCGACACAGCCCTTCGTATTCCCGCGGCCGGACAAGCTAAACAACAGAATCTCGCCGAACACAGTTCAGGTCATTCTCAAGGCCACCGACGTTGATCCGAGCAAGCGGTATCAGTCGGCCGCTGACATGAGGGCGGACCTGCTGCCCGCGTCTGGAAAGGCATCGGCAGCTCCTGCAGCGCCCGCGAGCTTACCAAGAACGCCCCGCGTGTTCGTCGCCAACCTGGGAGATGGCACCATCACAGTGATTGACGCTGCCACGAACACAACGCAATCAGCCTTATACCCAAGCGCCTCACAGTCCTATCCACACCTGGGCCCGCTGGCAATCACCCCGGACGGTAAGTTGTGTATCGCTCTGAACCGCAATCCCAATGTGCGACGCTCGTCCTCTCACTTTCTCGGCGCGATGACCGTCTTCGACCTCAGCACACTCAAAGAGGCCCGTACGGTGACGGTGTTCAAGGACCACCTGCCAACGGCCATGACGGCCTCCCACGACTCCCAGGTGATCATTACCAGTGACCAGGGGGCATGCATTGTTGACCCAAGCAAGGGGCAGGTGACGCGCCAATTGGATCTCAAGGAAAGGCTGGCTGGCGTTGCCGCAGCGCCGACAGGCAAGGTTTTTGTCGCCTCTGCGAGCAGCAACCATGTCTTCGTCATTGACACCCGCACATATGCTGTCATGTCTGTCATCAAGGTTGGTTCTCAGCCGTTGAGCGTTGTGGTCGCGCCCGACAATAAGGTATGGGTGGCGCATCTGGGAGAGCTGAAGATTCTGGGGATTGACGAGAGTACGAACCTGGTGAGGTCCACGATCCAGATGTCGGCGTCCTTCTTCGGCCCATCGGGTTTTCGGAACTTGACGGTGACGCCGAACGGCAAGGTCTACGCGACGGCCGGCAGCGGACGCGCCGTCTTCGTCAGTGACCCCAAGACGGGTGCATCTACGTCGCAAATCCAGGTCGGTAGAAAACCAGCCGGGCTGGCAGTATCCGATCAGGGGATGGTATATGTGGCGTGCTCTGATGACAACACCGTGGCCGTGATTGACTCGGCGAGCGACAAGGTAGTGGCTACGGTGGGTGTGGGCAGGCGACCGTCTCACATAGCGTTTGGATAGGAAGAGCCATCATATGGGAGGGTTCCATGAGCATCTC
>VGYL01000449.1 GCA_016872975.1 Planctomycetota bacterium | reverse complement strand
ACCCGAGATTCGAATTTCGGATTTTCGCGGTGTCAGTGGGCGATGACGCTGGAGACGCGGAAGACCGGCAGGAGCAGGGCAATGGCGATGGTCCCGATGATACCGCCCAGAATGGTGATCATCAGCGGCTCGATCAGGGTCATGACGTTGCGGATGGAGGTCTCCAGCTTCTTCTGATAGAAGACCGAGACCTTGTCGCAGACTTCGCCGAGCCGGCCGCTCTTCTCGCCGGCCCGCAGCATCTGGATGATGCCTGGCGCGATCAGATCGGAACCTTCGGCGATCAGGATCGATTCGGACAACTGGTACCCGTCCTGGATCTTCTCGTCCACCTGATGCCAGAGCCGCTGGAAATAGCTGTTGTCCACGGCGCCTTCGATCACCCGGATCGCGTCGAGCAACTGCACCCCGGTGTTGACCATGGTGGCCATGATTCTCATGCTGCGGGTGACGACCATATCGACGAACATGGTGCCGATCACGGGCGTGTGGATCTTGATGCCGTCCAGAACACGCCGTCCCCTGGGCGTCCTGGCGCCATACCAGAGCAGGCCGCCCACGACGAGAAGTGTGGTCAGAATGCACGTCATGGCCTCGAAGTTGCCCAGCACCTCGCTGACGCCCACCAGCATCCGCGTCAACTGGGGCAGCGCCGCGCCGCGGGCGGCGTAGATCCGCGTGAAGCGCGGCAGGACGAAGAACATCAGGGTGCCGGTGGCCGCGATCGCCATGAGGACCATGATGAACGGATAGGTCAGGGCGCTCTTGATCTGCTTGCGGGTGTCCGCCTCGAAGTTCTGGTAGCCGGTGAGCACGGTGAGCATCTCGACCATCCGGCCGGAGGCCTCGGAGGCCCGGACCATGCTGATGAACATGGAGTTGAACGTGACGGGGTAGTAGGACAAGGCCCGGGAGAACGTCTCGCCGCCCTTGACCCGCTCGGAAATGTCGAGCAGCATCGCCTTGAACCGGGGATCGGCGGCCTGCGCGGCGACCGCATCGAGCGCGTCGCTCAGAATGACCCCGCTGTCGAGCATGACGGCCAACTGCGTGGTGAAGAGGATCAGATCGTTGGATTTGACCCGGACCCGGTACAGTCGCTCGGACCAGGCCACCGGCGCCGCCTCGGGCCGAACGGCCGCCGGGCGTCCGGACGGCCCCTCGGGGCCGCGCATCAGGGTGGAACGGCCCCCTGAGGACGGCGGCATTCTGTCCTCGACCTTGGAATCCCAGGCGCGGTCTTTGAGACCGGGGAGATCCTTCGGGCCTCGGTCTTGTGTCTGCGCCGGTGCAACACCCATAGAGTCACCTCGTCTATCGTCTCATGGTCCTTTACGTCAGGATCGACAGGGGCGGCCCCTCGATCGTCGCGGTCCGGAGGATCTCCTCGATGGATACGATCCCGGCCTTCACCTTCTCGATGCCGTCGTGGTACAACGGCAGCATCCCTTTCTCCAAGGCCTTGGAGCGCAGCTTCTTCGTGCTGATGCGCTCATTGATCATCTCCGACATTTCCTCGTCGGGGATCAGAAGCTCGTGAATAGCGATGCGGCCCGCGTAGCCCGTGTTGCGGCACTTCTTGCACCCGACCCCGCGGTAATAGGCCGGAACGTCGCCTTCGGCCTCCACGAGGCGGCGGATGCTGGCCGGCGGCTCGTACGGGGTCTTGCAGTTGGAGCAGATCCGGCGCACCAGCCGCTGGGCCAACGTACCCTTGAGCGAGGCGCTGAGCAGGTACGGCGCCACGCCCAGATCCAGCAGGCGGGTCACTGCGCCGGGGGCGTCGTTCGTGTGCAGCGTGGAGAGCACCAGGTGTCCGGTCAGGGCCGCCTGCACGGCGATGCTCGCCGTGGCATCGTCGCGGATCTCGCCGACCATGATGATGTCGGGGTCCTGTCGCAACAGGCTGCGCAGCGCCGTGGAAAACGCGAAGCCGACCGACGTGTTGACCTGGAACTGGTTGATCCCCGGCATGTTGCACTCGACCGGATCCTCGACCGTGCAGATATTGACGTCCTCATTGCTCAGCTCGGCCAGCGCCGCGTAGAGCGTCGTGTTCTTGCCCGAGCCGGTGGGCCCGGTCACCAGGACGACCCCGTTGGGGGACTGAATCACCTGGCGGAACGCGCGCAAATTGTCGTACGTGAAGCCGAGCGCTTCGAGGTTGTAGAGGATCTTCTGCGGATCGATGACGCGGACCACCACCTTCTCGCCGAAGGTGCCGGGCATGACCGAGACGCGCAGGTCGATGGGCCGGCCTTCCACCATGACGTGGATGCCGCCGTCCTGGGGGAGCCGCCGCTGGGCGATATCGAGTTCCGCCATGATCTTGACGCGGGAGACGATCGCCGGATGCATCTGGTACGGCGGGCGCATCTTCTCGTAGAGCTTGCCATCCACCCGGTAGCGGACGCGCAGCCGCTTGTCGCCCGGCTCGATGTGAATGTCGCTGGCGTTCTCCCGCACCGCATTGTACAGGAGGTAGTTGACCAGCTTGACGACGGGGGACTGCCCTGCCACCTCTTCGAGATTGCTGATGTCCTGGGTGATGCTCTCGATGAGCGTGAATTCTTCGAGTCCCTCCTCGTCGATGATGTCGTCGATGACGAAGACGTTCGCCGCCGGCAGATAGGTCTGCAGGGTGGCCTTGATGTCCTTGGCGGTGGAGCAGACCACCTGGGCCCGGCACCCGCTGATCCGCTCGATCTCGTCCAGGAGAAAGACGTTGGTGGGCTCGCTGACGGCCACCGTGAGCACATCGTGGACTTTGAACAGGGGCAGGACGATATGCTCTTCCAGGAACTGGCGGGGCAGGACCTCGAGAGCCTTGGCGTCGCAGAGCTTCGGGCTGACCTGGGCGTACGGGACCCCGTAGGCTTCGGCCAGGGCCGAGGCGATCTGGTTGTCCGTGCAGCAGCCCATCTCGATGAGCAACTCGCCCAGCAGCTTGCGATGCCCCTTGTCCCGCTGTTCGGCGAGGGCTTTCTCGACCTGCTCTTCATTGACGACACCACGGGCCAACAGGAGTTGGCCGAGCTGCGTCTTATTTTCCAGCAGGATCTGCCCCATAGTCACTTCTCTTCATCAACCGGTTGCCGGAGGAACAAAGGAGTATTCCATCCTTCCAGTATTCCCCCGTTCCATCACCCCCAGCTCAGGCGAAACTCTTGACCGCCTCCGCCAACTCGGCATGGCAGTCGAACTCCTCCTGCAGCCGCGTGATCTCCAGAATCTTGACGCAGTTCTCGGTCAGGCCCGCCAGGCGCAGCGGGACCCGGTTCTGGCGGCAGTAATCGCGGACCCACAGCAGCAGCTCGAGCCCCGGACTGTCGATGAAATCGACCTCGCTGAGGTTCAGAACGAGGCCCACTCGGGGGCCGGCAACAATCTCCGTGATCGCGTGGCGCAGCGGCTCGACGCTCTCGCCGTCCACGTCGCCGCGCAGCTCGACGACCGTCACGTCCTCGTAGTTCTGCCAGGGAATTCTCATCGCAGCAACGTCCCAATCGCTTCGGTCCCGTAGTCCGCGAAGTGCGCCGTATCGTAGCTTTGCCGGCCGTCCTCCTGGATCATCTCCCAGAGACGATCGATGTCGCTTTCGAGGAAGATCGCACCGATGCGGGCGTCGAACTGCGTGCCCAGACCGTTGCGGATCTCCTCGAGGGCGCGCCCCACGCTCATGGCGTCGCGATAGGTGCGCCGCGAGGTCATGGCGTCGAAGCTGTCCGCCAGGCCGACGATCTTGCCGGTCAGCGGGATCTCGTCGCCCCGGAGACCCTCCGGATAGCCTTTCCCGTCGACGCGCTCGTGATGACAGAGCACTCCCGGCACGATGTCCCGCATCTGTTTGATGCCCCGCAGGATGCCGGCTCCGATGGACGGGTGCCGGCTGATGCACGCACGTTCCTCGGGGGCTAGTTTGCCGTTCTTGCGCAGCACGTTCTCATCGATGCCGATCTTGCCGATATCGTGCAGCAGCCCGGCCAGGTAGATCTTGTGGATCTGATCCTCCTCGAGCGGCTCCCTCTGGGCCACCCGTTCGGCGATCCAGCGGGAGATCAGCGCGACCCGCTCCGAATGGCCGCGGGTGTACTGGTCCTTCGCGTCGATGCTGTTGGTCAGAGCCTTGAGCGAGCCGACGAATAACTCTTTCAGATCGTTGAAGAGCCGGCCGTTCTCGATGAACACCGCACAGCCGCTCGCCACGGAGGTGAAGAGCTTGATATCCGTGCTGTCGAAATCGGGCTTGTCCACCCGGTTGACGCCCACCATCAGCCCGATGATCGAGACGGCCCCGCGCGACCGGCGCGGGGAGCCGCTGTCCCCCTTGTCCTTCGCACACAGCGGCACCGCGATGATGTTCCGGACGGTGGCCGGCCACTCGTACCGGAAAGGCGAATCCACCTCGCTGTCCAGCAGCGCTTCGCGACCGCCCCGCAGTTCCTCGGCCAGACGCCCATGCAGGGCGGCGGCCATGGCGTCGTCGATGTCGATCAAACCCGAGCCGGCCGCCACCACCAGGCGCCGGTCGCCTTCGACGACCCGCTCCAGCAGGACCACGATGCCTTCCACGAGCACGATATCGGTCAGACTGTCACACGCGAGCTGGAGGAAGTTGGTGTCCGACTCGGTGACGCGCATGTTGGTGTTGATCCGGTGCAGCAGGACCAGTTCCTCGTAGACCCGCGCCAGCTCGATCCCGACGGTCTCGATCTGCTCCTCCGTCCGGATCGCGGTCTGGAAATTCAGGGCCAGCAGCCGGAGCATCTCGCGAAAGTAGTCCGCGTCGCCGCCCGAAGGGGCCCCGGGCGATCCGTCGACAAGTCCTGGGGGGGCGCCCAACCCGGCGGAAGGCTCTCCGAGATCCAGGAGGGCAACCCCGATCGGCTCCCGATGGCCGGCCACGACGGGCGGCCGCCGCAGAGGCACCCCGATCAGCAGATGCGTATCCGCCAGTTGCCACACGGGAATATCGCCGCTTTCGCACTGGGGCTCGGCGGCCTGGGCCAGGAGGTACTGTGCCGCTTCCGCGATCTGCTCGGCGTCGCTCTCGTATCTGCCGCCCTGGACGCGAACGACGAGGGAGCCCTCAGCGGCCACGACGATGAAATTGACGCCGAAGCGGGCCAGGCGCTCTCCGAACTTCTCCAACTCCCGTCGTTGCGACGCCGCCAAGGCGGGAGCCGCGATATCCGGCATGACCATTTCCACGCGTTCACCTATCATAGCTGTCCACGATTGCCGCGTCCGCGGCGTCCTCAGCACTTGACGACAAGCTGCTGCTGGTGGAGGATATCCCGAATGATCTTGAGCAATTCCTTGGGACTGAACGGTTTGCTCAGGCAACTGGCCACCCCGAGGGTGTCCTGCTGCTCCTGCGACACGGCGAAACTGCGGGCGGTCAGCAGAATCACGGGAATGTCCCTCGTCTGCTCCTCTTCGCGCAGCTTCGCGATCAGCTCGAGGCCCGTCATGAAGGGCATCTGGTAGTCCGTGACCACGATATCGGGCTTCTCCCGGCAGGCCAGATCGAAAGCTTCCACGCCGTTGTTGGCGGCAATGACCTCATAGCCGTTGTTGCGGAGCTTGATCGCAACCACGTGAATGATATGGACTTCGTCATCTGCTACGAGCACTTTATTGGCCATGATCGTCATCCTCTTTGAAGATTGGAATACTGGAACATTGGAATACTGGAATCCTGGGGGAGGAGGCACCCCGCGCTCCACCCATCATCCCACCATTCCATCATTTCACCATTCCCTCCCTTTATGCGGCGGCAACTTCGGCGGCGGTCGCCAAGGGCAGCTCGAACCCGAACGTGCTGCCGACGCCCACGGTGCTGGTGACGAACACGCGGCCGCCGTGTATTTT
>VGYL01000448.1 GCA_016872975.1 Planctomycetota bacterium | reverse complement strand
CTTCGCGGCCCTGGTGGCGGCGGGCCGCTGGGCCCTCTGGCACTTCAAACCGGCCCTGTTGATCGTGGGCCAGGCGCTGCTGCTGCTGATGTTGTTGCTGACCATCTACGGCCGGACGCTGAGCGTTTTCTTCCTCTCCTCCATCATGCTCGGCGTCGCCTACGGCTTCGCCTACAGCTCTCACCTTTACTACGGGGCCTCCGCAAGCAAGAGACGCTCGGTTCGGATGGCCATCCACGAGATCGTGATCTCCCTGGGCCTGACTCTCGGTTCGCTGGCGGGCGGGTACCTCGCCGAGCACGTCGGTCTGTACACTCCCTATTGGTTTGCGGTCGGGGTGATCGCCGCAGGCATGGCCGGCCAGAGCGCCATCCATTGGAGCTCCCGGACCCGAGTCGGTCTGCCCCGCCCGGCCGCGGCGGCCGACCCTCTGAACGCCGCAGAGCCGTGAGGCGAGCGCGGGTTCTGGCCTTACCCCACGGGTGCGATGAACGGTTGCGTGTTTTCCTGTTCCCTCTCCCGGTGCACGACCGTTTCTGCGCGGGCGTCCCGGCCCGACCCAGACCATCGCCGGAAAAGGGGACATTCTACTTTTCCCTCCCTGGAAGGGGAAAAGGAGAATGTCCCCTTTTCCGTTGCCGCGCCGGGACCGGAGATCCGCCGTCGCAACGGCGCGCAAGAACGGCCCTGCGTCCATGCACCCGAGCGGCCAGGGCGAATGCCAAGTCGCTCCACCGCCCTCCTCGATGTCATTGCGAGTCGCGACGCCGCTGCGCGCGGGTAGGAGAAAGAAACCCTCCGTATCCAGGGTGCCATGCCTACGCCTCGTAGGCATGTCTTTCGCCCCGGTTTGGCACGGGGCCCCCAAACGCGATGCGTCGCGTTGGGGGAACCGCATGTCCACGCAAAGCCGTAGACATGGCACCCACGCCGCCAGTTTCTCAGGAGGCCCAACGCGTAGCGGCGCTGCGCGCCAAGGGCGACGAAGCAACCTCCATTTGTGGCCCGGGAGATCGCTTCGCGCGCAATGACATGCAGGGGAATGGCTCGGACGACTTGGCGTTGGCCCCGTGGGGGCGGCGAAAAGGGCTTGCCAGCGCGGGCCGCGGCTGGTATCTTGTGACCTCGTTTTTTCGCCGTAGATGAACAGGAATATTGTGACTTGTCGTGGGAATGAGCCATGAGCCATCCAGGTCTGTCGAAGCTCGATGAGTTGTGTGTCAATACGATCCGTTTTCTCACCTTGGACGCGGTCGAGAAGGCCAAGTCCGGCCATCCGGGGATGCCGATGGGCATGGCCCCGGCCGCCTACACCCTGTGGACGCGGCACCTGAAGTTCAACCCGGCCCATCCCACCTGGCACAACCGCGACCGGTTCGTCCTCTCCGGCGGACACGGCAGCATGCTGCTCTATTCCCTGCTCTACCTGACCGGCTACAACCTGACACTGGAGGATCTTCAGCAGTTCCGGCAGTGGGACAGCAAGACGCCGGGACATCCCGAGTATGACCCGGAGCTGGGCGTCGAGGCGACCACCGGGCCGCTGGGACAAGGGATCTCCAACGCCGTGGGCATGGCCATCGCCCAGAAGTACCTGGCCCAGTACTTCAACCGCGAGGGCTTCCCGGTCGTGGACTACAAGATCTACGTCTTCGCCGGCGACGGCGACCTGCAGGAGGGCCTCGCCTCCGAGGCCTGCTCCCTGGCGGGTCACCTGGGACTGGACAATCTTGTGGTTGTCTATGACGACAACCACATCAGCATCGACGGTCCGACCGAACTGTCCTTCACCGAAGACCGGGCCAAGCGGTTCGACGCCTACGGCTGGTACGTCCAGAAGGTCGATGGCGACGGCAACGACATGAAGCGGTTCGAGCGGGCCCTGATCAAAGCCAAGAGCGAAGTGGGGCGGCCCTCCATCATCCAGTTCCGCACCCATATCGCGTACGGCAGCCCGAACATGCAGGATACCGCCAAGGCCCACGGCTCGCCGCTCGGCGCAGAGGAGATCCGCCTGACGAAGCAGGCCCTCGGCTGGGACCCGGACAAGCACTTCCACGTTCCCCCGGAAGTCCTCGACCACATGCGCCAGGCGTTCGACCGGGGCGCGGAGGCCGAGAACGAATGGAACGACCTGTTCCGGCGTTACGCGGAGCAACACCCCGATCTGGCCCGGCAGTTCACAGATGCCGCCGAGGGCCGCCTTCCGGTCCGGCTCGACGACGTGCTGCCGAAGTTCGAGGCGGGCGGCAAACCGCTCGCGACCCGCGAGGCCTCCGGGAAGGTGCTGGACGCCCTGATGCCCAAGCTGCCGACGATCCTGGGCGGCTCGGCGGACCTGACGCCGTCGAACAACACGCGGTTCGCCGGGGTCACGGATTTCCAGAAGGACGCCCGCCTGGGCCGGTACATCCGCTACGGCGTGCGCGAGCACGGCATGGGCGCGATCATGAACGGGATTTCCCTGTCGCGTCTGCTCCGCGCCTACGGCGGGACCTTCCTGGCGTTCTCCGATTATATGCGCGGCGCGGTCCGCGTCGCGGCCCTCTCGAAATATCCGTCGATCTTCGTCTTTACCCATGACAGCATCGGCCTCGGCGAGGACGGCCCCACGCACCAGCCCGTCGAGCACTTCGCGGCCCTGCGGGCCATTCCCAATCTGCTCGTGATCCGTCCCGCCGACGCCAACGAAACCGCCCAGGCCTGGAAGTACATTCTCGAGAATCGGGACCGCCCGGTGGCCCTGCTGCTGAGCCGCCAGGGGATGCCGATCCTCGATCAGAACCGCTATGCTTCCGCCGCCAACCTTCAGCGCGGGGCCTATGTCCTGACCAGCAGCGGTCAGCCGCAGGTCCTGTTGCTGGCCAGCGGCTCGGAAGTCGCCCTTGCCCTGGACGCCGCGCAGAAACTCGAAGCCCAGGGCGTCCCCGCGCAGGTCGTGAGCATGCCGTGCTGGACGCTCTTCGAGAAGCAGGATGAGAAGTATCGGCATTCCGTGATCCCGCCGCACGTCAAGGCCCGCGTGGCGGTCGAGGCCGCCACGGAGTTCGGTTGGCACAAATGGCTGGGCGATCACGGCGCCTTCGTGGGGATGTGCCGCTTCGGCGCTTCGGCTCCCTACAAGGCCTGCTATGAAGGCTTCGGCGTCACGGTGGACAACGTCGTCAAGGCCGCCAAAGAGGTCCTGCAGAAGCTGCAAACGCCGTCGTAAGCGACTGTCACCGGCGGTCGCGGCCCCTCTCTTTCGACGAGACCCATTCAGGCGTATCGCTCCCCGCGGGCGATACGCCTGCTTTCGGCCTGGTTCCGTTCCGGCCGAGTTGTGGGGGCCTACAGGGATCTCTCTTCGTAGGTCGTGCGTCCCCGCACGACGTCTCTTGGGAACCGCGTGCCCACGCGTCGAGAGTCCGGCGAGGACGCCCAATCTATGAAGAGACGCCTCTCGGCATCACTGCAAACACGCCCATCGTCGCATGGGGACCACTCCGCCGATCGCACAAGGCGTTACCCGACTCTGAACCATGCCCGTTTTCGGGGGCGCCAGTTCAGACCGCCAATCAGACCGCCACATACCCGCGGGCAACGGCCCAAAACCGCGTTTTCAGGGGCGCCAGCCCGGATGCCGGCATCAGAGCGCCATGTCTGTGATTTGGCGGTCTGAATTTCTGGCGCAAAAACGCCACAACGAGACATCGCCACGTGGGCATTTGGCGGACTGAATCTTTCGCGTGAAATCGCGGTCTTGGAATGACGGGGCCGCACCGTATCTCCACGGTGGAGCGACGCCCTCCCGGGCGAGCACCACCGAAGATGCTCAACACACTCCGGTGAGCATCTTTGGATAAACGTGAGTATCTTTGGGAAAAGGTGAGCATCTTTGGCCGGGGGTGAGCATCTTTGGGCAGCGGCTCCCATCTTGCGGTTTTCACCTACTTTCCCGCCGGACGGGGGAGACCCCGCTGGATTGCGGCTCGTCCGGTCTTGAACCAGGTCCTGCCTTCGTGCTGCGCGGGGCAGTCACGTTTACGCAACCGCCTTAGTCAAGGCGAGCACCTGCCCGAATTGCTATCGATGCATCGGAAAGTAGGATAGGCAGTAACGCAGATGTGCGTGTGCTTGTGCGGGCCGGGATTCCTGACGAGGGTCCCGGCCCTCGGCATTTTGCCCCTGCGTCCGACCCCCGGCGGGAAAGGATCGGGGCTCGACGTCCCGATGTCGTTGAATCCGCCGTCATCCATTTTGCGTAAGCGGCTCAGCCAAATCAAGGACGGTCCCTAATAGTGGATCCGGCGGGTGGCAGATTAGACTCGGCTCCAAAGACAGACTCGTGCCAGAAAGGAGAACCTGCTGTCGAAGGACAGTCAATTCACGGAGGTGAAGAATGAGACCTCAAGGCAAGGCGATCGGTTGGCTTCTGGTTCTGGGGGCCCTGGTGATCGGCAGGGGCGGCGCCGTGAGCTACGGAGATCGGATCTTTGCGTTCACCGGCCTCGACGGCGCGGCCCAGAGCCGGCTTATCGGCCAGGAGCAGTTCTTCCTCGATGTACTTGAGGCGCCGAACGATCAAGTCCTGCTGCGGCTTCGCAACGAGGGCCCCCTGGCGTCCTCGATCACGAGCGTCCTGGTGGAAACGCGCGGCACGGAACTGACGGCTCTGGCGGCCGACCGCTTCCAGGCCAATGGCGTGCTGTTCACCACGCCGGTGTTTGAGCCTCTGCTGCCGCGCCGCACCGTGTTGCTGGTGCCCTACATGGTGAACGGCGGCCTCCCTTCGCGATTGCTGCTTACCCGGCCGCGGCTCACACCCATATTGCCGGGCGGCACGACCCTGGCGGTGCCCTTTGTGGCGAACGATGCCCTGACGCTGATCGCGGCCGCGGCTCCCAACGGCGTCCGTCCGGGCGAGTCGCTCGATGTCTTCATGGATCTGGGGACCGTGAACGGCCGTCCGGCGACCCTGGCGGACGTCCTCGATGGTCTGCAAGCCGAGAGGCTTCGCGTGGGTCTGGCGGCGGAGGGATTCCCCGACGGCGGGACTGCTTCGTTCATCAACTCTCCGATCCCTATTCCCGCCCCAGGGGCCCTCTGCCTGGGCATGATGGGCGCTGCAGTGGTCGGTTGGCTGCGCCGACGCCGAACACTGACATAGGAAGGAGTTCTACACAGTTGCGGGCCGGGGGCCGGTGCGCGGCTCCCGGCCCGTCCGTCGACCTCCTTCGTTCGGGCTACGCGGTTACGAACAATCTTTCGCGCCCATTCATATTGATAGGGCACCCCCATGTGCTATGATAGCGTCCACACAACCGCGCTATGGATCTGGTTGGAGACAACGTGGTTTCGCAGATCGTCTCCCGACTGGGCCGGGCCGCGAAGGGGCCGGTGCTGGTCGAGGGGACCTGGGGGTCCTTTGCGCGCCTGCTGACCGCCCACCTCGCCCGGACGCTCCGTCGTCCGATCCTCCACATCTGCCCGCATATCGACGACGCGGACCGGGCGTTTGACGATCTCAAGACCTTCGGTGTGGCCGGTGTCGAGCTCTTGCCCGCTTGGGAAGGCGAGGAGGACCTGGCCGATGCGACCGATGAGACCCGGGCGGAACGGCTGCGAATCGTGTCCTTGTTTTCCGATCCCGAGGGCGGGAAATATGAGGATCTCGTGATCGCTGCTCCGGTTCAGGCACTGTGCCAGCCGGTTCCCAGACCCTCGGCCCTGCGTGAAAGCGCACTGGAGTTGCGGCGGAATGAGGACCTGGACCCGGAGGCGGTGCTCGAATGGCTGGTCAACAACAGCTTCGAGCGGGTCGATGCCCTCGATCTGCCGGGCCAGTTCGCCCGCCGCGGCGGCATCATCGACATCTACGCGCCGTTGGCTTGCC
>VGYL01000447.1 GCA_016872975.1 Planctomycetota bacterium | reverse complement strand
ACGCCATGTGGCCCGGGCTGGTCGGCAAAGGCGATGGGCCGGGCCAGGAGCCGCCGATCAGTCTGACGCGGATGCTGGAACTGACCGCCGGCGCCAAAGTGAACGGCCGGAAGTTCGACGGGATCGACTACTTCCTGTTCCTGCCGCACACCGACCCGAACGCCAGCGACAGCCAACTGAAAAAGATCGCCGATCAGATTCAGGGGTACGGCTTCCGCGTCGGTTCGCTGGTTGCCCCGGTCTGGCCCGGGACGGTCGGCGACTCGGCGATGCGGGACGAGGCGGCCCGCAAGAAATTCCTCGACGCCGTGAAGATGGCGTGCCGCATCGCGGGCGTGTTCAACAAGCATGGCGTCCGCCGGTACGGCGTGATCCGGATCGACTCGGCGGAGTTCGGCGTCGCCGAATGGCGCAAGGACCCCAAGCGGAACACCGCACGCGTCGCCCAGACCTTCCGCGAAGCGGCCAAAATCGCCGCCGATCACGGCGAGCGTCTGGCCGCCGAGGGCGAGATTTGCTGGGCCGGCATGCATAGCTGGAAGGCCATCCTGGATCTCCTGGAAGAGGTCGGCATGCCCGAGACGCTGGGCTTCCAGGCCGACATGGCCCACACGTACCTGTACCTGATGGGCTACAACGAGCCGGAGGCGGCGCTGCTGCAGCCGGGCTACTCGGAGCAGGAGTTCTACGCCGCGTACGAGCAGATGGTCGACAAGCTGCGGCCCTGGACCATCGACTTCCACGTGGCCCAGAACGACGGCCAGGTGCACGGCGCCGGCTCGCACGACAAGACCGGCAAGCACTGCCCGGCCAACGACCCCAACGGCAAGCTCGACATCGTCCGCTGCGCCGGCTACTGGCTCAAGGACGCCCCGAAGCGCGGCATGCAGCACATCTGCTGGGACGGCTGCATGTTCCCCAACGCGATGCTCGAAACGCAGGATACCTGGAACGAGATCCTCGACGTGATGCTCCAGGTGCGTGCGGCGCACGGATGGAGTTGAACAATTGATTATGGATGATTGAGAAAGGATGATTTGGTGGAGTGCGGCCTGCGTCCTCAATAGTCAATCATCCATCATCCATCATCGATTTGAATAAGGAAGGACTGCCATGACCAAACAATTGAATGTGGGCCTGATCGGCTACGGCTTCATGGGCCGGACACACTCCAACGCTTATCGCAAGGTGCGCAACTTCTTCGACGTGCCGTACGAGCCCGTCCTCAAGACGATCTGCGGCCTGGAAGAGAAGGAAGCAAAGGCCTTCGCCGACCGCTGGGGGTTTCAGGGCCATACGACCGACTGGCGCAAAGTGATCGACGACAAGAGCATCAACGTGGTCGATATCTGCGTGCCGAACAACTACCACGCGGAGATCGCCATCGCCGCCGCCCAGGCCGGCAAGATGATCATCTGCGAGAAGCCGCTGGCCCGGACCGGGGCGGAGGCCGAGCCGATGGTCCAGGCCGTCGAGAAGGCGGGGGTGCCGAACCTCGTGTCGTTCAACTACCGGCGCGTGCCTGCCGTGACGCTGGCCAAGCAGCTCATCGACAGCGGCCGTCTCGGCCGGATCTTCCACTACCGGGCGAACTTCCTCCAGGACTGGACGATCTCGACGAAGGTCCCGCAGGGCGGCATGGCCACCTGGCGGCTGGATGTCAAGGCCGCCGGCTCCGGCGTGACGGGCGATCTGCTGGCCCATTGCATCGATACCGCCATGTGGCACAACGGGGCCATCTCCTCCGTCTGCGCGATGACCGAGACGTTCGTGAAAGAGCGGATGAACGTGGACACGGGCAAGGTCGAGCCGGTCGGCATCGACGACGCCTGCACGTTCTTCTGCCGGTTCGGGAACGGCTCGCTGGGCAACTTCGAGTCCACCCGCTACGCCCGCGGCCACAAGGCGCTCTACACCTTCGAGATCAACGGCGAGCACGCCTCCATCGGCTGGGACCTGCACGATCTGCATCGCCTCAGCTACTTCGATCATCGCGATGAGTCGATCGTCCGCGGCTGGCGGTCGGTCCATGTCACCGACGGCGACATGCCGTACATGGGCCACTGGTGGGTGCCCGGCCTCCAGATCGGCTACGAGCACACCTTCGTGCACCAGGTCGCCGATTTCCTGGAGAACGCGGCGAAGGGCCAGCCAACGTCGCCGACCTTCCGCGAGGCCCTGGCCACGCAGTACGTCTGTGATGCCGTTCTGGCCTCCGCCAAGAAGGGCACTTGGGAGCAGGTGAAACCGGTGAAATAGGAGTGGACAGGATGGACGAAGTGGACGTCATGGACCTATGGCTCCTGTGTCCATTCTGTCCACAAGGTCCACAACGTCCATTATGTCCAAGAAAGGGCAATAACCATGTCTGTCAAGACCATCGTAGAAAGAGCCCTGGAGCAGGGCCGGGGAATGCTGCGGCTGGCCCCCAACTGGGTGCCGCGTTCCTTCTGTGTGCCGGGCCGGCGGATCAAGCTGCACCCGGATGACTACTACGCCATGGGCGGCGAGCGGGGCGGCATCGACGAGCGCTGGTTCGCCTCGACGACGCCCGCCGACAACGGGCCGCTGACCTCGCCGAACGAGGGGCTCAGCTTCATCGTCTTCGAGGACGGCGCCAAGACTCAGCGCGTGCTCCTGCGGGAGGCCATCGAGGAGCTCCAGGGCGCGATCGTCGGCAACCGCATCTGGAAGAAGCACCAGCGCTGGCCGATGTACTCGAAGTTCTTCGACAACCAGGGCGCGCTGCCGCACCATATCCACCATCGCGACAAGCACGCGAAACTCACGGGCCAGTTGGGCAAGCCCGAGGCGTACTATTTCCCGCCGCAGGTCAACAACCACGGCGGCGACTACCCCTACACCTTCTTCGGCCTCAATCCCGGCGTGACCAAAGACCAGGTCCGCCAGGCCCTGCGGGACGCCGCCGAGGGCCGGGACAACGCGATCACGTCGCTGGCGCCGGCGTATCGGCTCGACGTCGGGACCGGCTGGGATGTCCCGCCGGGCGTGCTCCACGCCCCGGGCAGCCTGTGCACCTATGAGCCCCAGAAGGCCTCGGACGTCTTCGCCATGTACGAGAACATCACCCACAACCAGGTCGTGCCCAAAGAGCTGTTGTGGAAGGACACCCCGAAGGGCAAGCAGGGGGATGTCGGCTGGCTGCTCAGCGTCATCGACTGGGACCTCAACGTCGATCCGGACTTCGTCCAGAACCGCTTCATGCGCCCCCAGCCGGTGTACCCGGCTAAGGAAATGGCGAAGCAGGGCTTCACCGAGAACTGGATCTGCTACAAGTCCGACGCGTTCAGCGCCAAGGAATTGACCGTCCACCCCGGTGCGACCGTGACCATCAAGGACAACGCCGCCTACGGCTTCATCATGATGCAGGGCCACGGCACCATGGGCGTCTGGGACATCGAGACGCCGACGATGATTCGCTACGGCCAACTGACCCAGGACGAGTTCTTCGTCACCGAGCAGGCCGCCAAGGAGGGCCTCACGATCACCAACCCCTCCCGGACGGACCCCATCGTCATGCTCAAGCACTTCGGCCCGAACAACCCCGACCTGAAGATCGGGTAGGATCGGGAGCCCGTTTTCCGGATGGGAGAATCGAGGTGCGCTGCCCGCAGCGCACCTTTCTTTTTTTTCCACGATCCTGACGAGTTTTGACGAGCAAGTTCGGTAATGTGTAGGGTGGGGCTTGCCCCACCGCTTTTCTTGGGTCCGGCTTCCCGATGGGGCAAGCCCCACCCTGCAACCACACGTTGCCTGGCGCGAGGCACATCGGCGAAACGACGGGTGCGGCGCGAGTACCGGTTTTGTCCGTCAAAATTCATTAGAAGGCTAAGAAAGGAAGCCACAGAGGTCCCAGAGAATGGGAAGTGTGATGGTTGATTCTTGCTTGTTGATGTGAAGAGCGCTGACGGGTCTGACTTCAAACTTCACCCTTCAAACATCGAACTTCTTCTCGGTGTCCTCTGTGGCCAGGATTCCTGTTTGGCGTTTAAGCGGATCGCTGCATATGGTATAATCGAGGTGCGTTCCGCATCCGTTGTACTGGAGTGAGGTGGAAACACCATGAGAAGATCGGCCGAGATCCTGGCTCTCCTGTTCGCGTGCCTCTGGGGCCATCCTGCCATGGGGACCCCTCCTTTGGTGATCAACGAGTTCATGGCCGCCAATGGCGGCGTGGTTCTGGACCCGCAGAGGCAGGCCGATGACTGGGTCGAAATCTACAATCCCGGCAGCCAGACGGTGGACATGGCCGGGATGTACCTGACCGACGATCTCGAGCGTCCGACCCAATGGCGGGTCCCGGCCAATGTCCCCCACCTGACGAGGATTGCCCCGAAAGGCTATCTCGTTATCTGGCTCGACGGCGACACGGCGGACACGGGCCTGCACGCGTCTTTTGCCCTGGACGCCGACGGCGATCGGATCGCCCTGTTCGATACCGACGGAATCACTCCGCTCGACGCGGTCTCCTTCAAACGCCAGCGGGGCAACATCTCCTACGGCCGGTATCCCAACGGTGCCGACGCCTGGTTCTTCCTGACACTGCCGACGCCGGGGGCGGCCAACGCCCCCGCCTACCAGGGCATGGTCGCCGACATGAAGTTCAGCCAGGAGCGGGGGTTCTATGAGGCGCCCTTTGAGGTGGTGCTCACCTGCGCCACGCCGGGGGCGACGATCTACTACACCCTCGACGGCAGCGAGCCCGCAAGTCCCGCGGGGCGCATCACCACGGGGAACATCTACGACGGTCCCATCCGGATCACCAAGACAACCTGCCTGCGGGCACGGGCCGTGAGAAACGGCTGGCTGTCCACCGAGGTGGTCACACATACGTACCTCTTCCTGGCGGACGTAGTCACCCGGACGCAGGCGGATGTGCTGGCCCGCGGCTATCCCGACCGGTGGTTCAGCAGTTACCCGGCCGACTATGAGATGGACCCGCAGATCTACACCGATCCGGCGTACGCCCGACAGATGGTTCCCGCCTTGCTGTCGATCCCGACCCTGTCGCTGGTCACGGACAAGGACCACTTCTTCAGCCCTACGAACAACGCCCAGACCGGCGGCATCTACATCTACACCGGCCATTCCAGTACGGGCGGCCGGGGCTGGGAGCGGCCTGTCTCCGCCGAGCTGTTCACGCACGACAAGACCCGGGAGTTTCACGTCAACTGCGGCGTCCGGATTCAAGGCGGGGAAAGCCGCAACCCGCCGAAGTGCCCGAAGCACAGCCTGGGCCTGCGGTTCCGCACGCGATACGGCCCCAGCCGGCTGGAGTTTCCCCTGTTCGACGGCAGCCCGGTGGCGTCCTTCGACTCGCTCCAGTTGCGCGGCTTCTTCAACAATGCCTGGACGCACTGGGACCCCGGCCAGCGCCAGCGCGCACAGTACATCCGGGACCAGTGGATGCGCGATTCCCTGCTGGACATGGGCCACGCCGACGCCGGTCACGGGCTGTACGTGCACCTGTACCTCAACGGCATCTACTGGGGTCTGTATCTCATCCAGGAGCGGCCGGGGGCCTACCATTACGCGGCCTACAATGGGGGCGACGAGGACCGCATCGACGCGATCAACGGCAACCGGACGCCCGCCACGGACGGAACGACCCAGGCCTGGAACGAGTTCAAGAGTCTCGTCGCGACCCGGAATTGGTCCCGCATCGTGCAGGCGATGGATATCGATAATTTCCTCGACTGGACGCTGCTCAATCTCTTTGCCGGCAACCAGGACCTCAAGACCGACGGCAACTGGCGGACCGCCGGCGGGGGGCCGGACCGGAGGCTCTGGCGGTTCTATAGCTGGGATGCCGAGCAGGTGCTGGTGAACGTCAACCAGACCGGCACCAGCCCGGCCGC
>VGYL01000446.1 GCA_016872975.1 Planctomycetota bacterium | reverse complement strand
CCTCGCTTCTAGAAGGTAGTCCGTCGCGGCGAAACAGGCCCGTGGGTTCACGAAGAGCTGGAGGAGCTCGGCGAACTCGCGGGGATGGCCCAGCTTCAGGTACATGCCGCTGTCTTCGGGATCCTGTAGCCGGTAGGTGATGAAGACATTCCCGTCGTGGACGAAGGTGCTAGCGACGCAGGGGTCGTCCATGACAATCCAATCCTTCGAGCTGGGGTCGAAACAACGGATGTCGCCGCCATCGGCGGGAGCGACCTCGTCAACATAGAGGTGGTTGGTGCCAGGTGAATAGCGCACCCCGATCGTGCTGTCGAACAGCGAGTCAACAAACGCCTTGCAGGTCTGTAGCTGAACCTTCGCGTGATCGTCCAACGAGTTCATCGCTAACCTCCCCCTCCTGATTGGATCCAATCAGGACTGTCGCTCCGTCCTGCTGATTCAGTAGCCCTCCACCGTTCCAAGTGCACCGCAGGCGGGCCACTCGCGTGCCGCTTCCTAGGCCCCATGGTGCTTTCGTTGGTTGCGTGGTGCGTATCGATAAACACGATCCTACTCCCCGCCAGAGACAATGCGAGTCCCTCCTCTCCGATTGCTCGCCACGACCAACGAGCTGAAAGCTCGCGCTGCAATCGACCCACTGCGCGCCCATGCGCTCCGACTCGCCATCGAATCCACTCTGCCGCACTGAGACTCCAGCCAGTCCGACTCCTCACCCGACGAGCTTCGGTGCAGAGATAAGGCAACGACTCGGCTCATGCTCTGCAGCATGATGGTTAGTGATGCGAGTGCCGGGTCCATGCTGATTTCGACTCGTGGGCGCGACCGCGGCCCAGCTCGCCAGCGACATAGACCCGTGGGCAATCCGAGCAATGGTCGTAATGCCCAACGTCGAAAGTCGAAAGTCGTTTGCATTCCGCCGAATCAACGTGCAATATGGAAAACAATGACAGAGGACAACGCGGGGTGCCACGATGACATGAAGACACTCAAGAGACGCGTATTGGATTTGGTTCAGTCATCGCCAGGATTGACGGATCGCGAACTCACGGCCCGCCTGAGAGGACCAACGGCACCGCCACAAGCCGTGAATCAAGCCGCACTATCGCTCGTCTCAAGAGGCCTTATCAGACGTTGCCCGCGCTCAGATCGAAGGATTTGCAACTACCCTTCCCGAGTCTTGGGGAAAGCCACGCCCGTGGTCAGTTCGCCTGCGACGAGTATCGGGAGCAATCACCTTTCTGAGGATGACCTGAAGCGCGGCAGTAGTGGCTGTCCGGGCTGTCGGGCTCCATGCGCCGATGGAGCCTGGGCAGCATCTTCTCGCGGATGTGCCGGTCGAGGGCGTCCGGTGACTCGATACGGTCGCCGTTCCAGTCGATGATGGACTCGTACTTCGCGACCAGAAAGCGCTGGCAGGCGTCCGTTATCCCGTACCGTCGAACCTTCGATGGCCAGTTGTAGGGCATGCTACCCTCCGCGACGTGTTGAGCCCCGCATGATGCTCCCCGTGCCTGACAAGCGGTGTCGGCCCGGGTATTCATAACCGACAAGGATGCCAGGTTCGAGTGTCAATGGGTGACCTGCCGTGGCGCCGAGCCTTCCGGGACGGGTTGTATCCGGGCATGGGAGCCCGTCACGATACGCCACCCTGAGCACGCGGGGATGTCCTGACGCGGCGGGCATCGGGGATTCTCGTTCTTCGTTTCGATCTGGCCCGTCGGCATGAGGGTCACATCGCCCGCCGCCACGGCGACGTCAAGGCTCTCGCCGAGCGGCCCGACATCCTTGTCTATGTAGCGCGTGAAGAGGTAGTACCAGTCGTACGATCCTCCGAAGGCGTGGTAGCGGTGCAGGCGCGTCACGATGTGCCCACGGTACTCGTCACCCCGCGAAGACCGGATGATCCGAGTCCCGTTGCCCGGGCCCAGCGCCCTCCGGCCCGATCCGTCGGCGTCCATGACGTGCAGCTCCGACGAGGTGGCCCAGCGGGATGCCTCGAAGTAGACCCGTGCGCCGTCCGGCGAGAACTGGATGTTCGAGATCCACGCCACCTCATGGTCGGCGCTCGGCGAAGGACCCGCGGCGTCATGACGGCAGAGCATCCGCGCGCCGGCCCCGCTGGTGCTCACGCGCGAGAGTGCCTCCTGCAGCATCGTACCCTGCGGCGCGGTCTTCCCGGGCGGAGGGAAGTACTTCTCGTCGCGGAAAACACCCTCGTAGGTGCGCACGGAATAGAGCCATTGTGCTTCCGGGTGAAGGGCCAGCTCCCTGTCCCGTCCGGGATCCGTCAGGCGGATGCTTCTTCCCGCCGCGTCCGAGTAGTGGATGCTCCCGTCCCGGCACATGACCGATGCTGCGTCCGACTGGACGGGCTGGAAGAACGCGAACGCCACCGCACAAAGGGAAAAGACCCTCATGGCTCCCCCGTGTTTCTTATGCCAGCATACATAGCACCCCTGACAGAGGATGTCCCGCGAGTTCTTTGTCCGGGGTGACGCCCATTGTCACTTCGCGATGATAAGGTAGGCTGAGCAGGATGAGAAACGAAGTAGAGGGCCAGGCAACAAACAGCAGAGGAGATCGAACATGCCCATGTATCGATGGAAGGCGCAGATCACGCTCGACGGCGGGCGGACGACCCAGGAGGTCTACGTCGAGGCGCCGTCAGTCCCGAAGGCCAGAGAGATGATCCTGGCCATCTACACCGGCTGCAGAATCACATGGGGGCCTGTCCAGGCATGAGCCGCTGCGTACATTGCGGGTCGAGTTCGTTCGGCACGGGGTGTCCTTACTCGGAGGACCATCTCCACGTCCACCTGACGGATGAGAACCACTGCCGGTTCTGCAACTCCACCAGCTATGGGTCCGGCTGTCCCTACAGCGAGGACCAGATCCATGTCCACGGCCCGGGGAGCCGGTGCATCTATTGCGGCAGCCATGGCGTGGGCACGGGATGCCCGTACAGCAGTGACCGGAAACACGTCAGGATGGATTGACCATGGAAACCGGCGACGAGGTGGATGACTTGGCAAGAGGCGCGAAGAACGCCGTTTCCGATGTCCGGAAGAAGTGGAAGATGAAACTCTTCGGGGTGATGGTGGCCGGCATCGGGACAGCCATTCTTCTCCTCTCCGAGAGCGGGTCGGACGCCAAGCGGATCGGCATCGGGGTCATCGTGGTGGGCGCCCTGATGATCCTGGGGACAAGGGGGCTCATGTTCGTGTTCAAGCAGGCGTACTTCGCGGGGAAGAACCAGCCGCGGGTCAAGTTGTAGGGCGCGGCAACAAGGGTGGGACGGTCGGCGTGGGCGGCTCTGGCCGTCCGTTCTCGTCAGGCCGGACTCTCCGCCTACGACAGAACTGCGCTGCCGCTTCCTACGACTACAATACGGGCAATCCAGACATCCAGTGACGGACCGCCCTAGTCCGCGACGTACCAATGCACCACGCGACCCACCATGGCCGCCAGCCAATCTCGCCATCAGAAATCAAGGGGGTAGGATTCCAAGCGTCCAAGCACGACCACATAGGCGGTCGAGTTTTACAATCGACGGCGGCAGACTATGACCTCCAGCCGGACGGCTGGTCACACTAATCTGACAGGTGTCGTTGATGACCACTTCGATGGACGAGGGTGAAGAGGGGAAGCGATCCGGTATATTTCGGCATTGGTCCGCAATCTGCGAGTACGAAGTGCTCAAGTCTGTAAAGACCGATTCTATATCCGGCCGTTCAGATGGCGGCACGGCAGTGTAAGCAATGTCGGCGTCATCACGGACCTTCTTCGCAATGGAAAGGGAATCGATTGGCATTCCCGTTGCCTGTCTGCCACCCCATACGAAGTCTTTGCCGTTCCTTTTGATAGTAAGGCGCGACTCATGACATGGGCCGAAGGATTGGTATGAGGAAGTGAATACAGTGATCTTCTGGATCCCCACGACTCTCTCAATGTCTTGCGCATCCCGTACTTCTTTCTGCCCCACCCTGGCGCGATCTTCCGTATTCTTCGCTTCACGCCCGTCGCTGAACTGCTTCGCAGCTACATAGTGCCAGTTCAGCCTCCGTTCTCCGCAGTCATGCCAGCACACTGCTCCCCGCCAGCCAAGCGGTAACCGCTGTCCCTTGCGCCAGTGCAAGATGATGCGCCGCGTTCCGAAAAAAGGGAATAGGCTTAGCCAATAGAGCAGGTACTTTGGGGTCAGAAACAGATGAATGTCATCTTCTCCGTCAACCGTACGCCGCACGCTGTCATAGGCTGATCTCACGTTGGGAGACATGCGCGCCATCGGCAAAGCACTGCTGTTGAATGTGATATCATAAATGGGGATTCTGTCGTCAGCGCGGACCAGGCCCCAACCAGCCGACAGAACGTAGACGTGCGTGGGGCCGAATCGCTGGACCAGTTGCCCGTAGACAGGTGGGCTGTAGAGAGATCCAGCCTCGGTCAGAGGGGCATTGCCGGAAACGGATACTCCGGCGGGTAGCGCCATCTGACAGTTGTTGTAGTCGCGAACGGTGTCAATCCACGTTCCGTTGACTGGCGCTGGAAGAGCATCCCAGGGGGCGCGACTGTTTGGCATCATAGGCTGAGGCGCGGCGACGAACTGGATCGACGCACCGGGTAAGGATAGGGTTGGTGCGGGAAATTTCCTGCCCGCGCATTGGATAACCACGTAAACGTTGTTCATATGAATCAGTCTCCTCGTCCGTTGTGCGTACCCTGCTTGTTCAACGCGCACAATCCCGTTGCCTGCAACCTCTGGATCATCTGCACTTCAGCAACACGTAACTGCGTGTCGGTTTGCATGTCGGCAATAGTATACGCTGGCAACTCGCCCGACTTCGAGATCGTGGCGCCGCCAGGCGTGGTACGCACATGGACGGGCAACTCGCCGGGCTTGTCGATCGTGTAGGACTGGGCTGCGGCGGGCATGGGGTGGGGGATCCATGCCGTCAGCAGTACCGCCGCGATGATCTTCATGCCGTTCTTCATGGTCGTCCCTACCGATAGAGTCTCCGCCTCCGCGGCCCGCGGGTCAATGGCGAGGAGGGTTGTGGATGACACGGCGCACGACGGCGAGTAGCCTTCCGACGATCGGGTCGGAATCAGGCGACATGGCCGGCAGGAAGGACGATGATGAACGAGGGCGAACCAGACTATCCCGGGCGAGAGAAGCTGCTGGCCCTCCTGCGCGTGCTCGATTCCGAGAGCGGTCCGGACACCGACGAGAGGCCGTGCTCGTATCTTGAGGGACGCATGTACGCCCAGCAGTCCCTGACGTTGCCCAGGATTCCGCGCGCGCACGCGGGCGAGTTCATGGCGCACGGCTTCCGGCGATTCGGTCATGTCTTCTACCGGATGCGGTGCCCGGAGTGCAGCGAGTGCATTCCTCTGCGCGTTCCGGTGGCCGGGTTTACCCCGAGCCGGTCGCAGCGGCACGTCCGGCGCAGGAACCGGGACGTGACCGTGGACTACGCGCCGGCCATACGGCCCGTTCGCGACGAGGTCTTCGATCTGTACCAACGCTACCTTGCGTACCAGCATCCCGGTACGAGCCAGTTCCGTGACCGTGAGTCCATGGAGGCGTGCTTCTACGAAGAAAGCACGGACACACTCGAAATCAGCTACCGGGTCGACGGCCGGTTGATGGGCGTCAGCATCGTGGACATCTGCGAGCGGTCCTGGTCGAGCGTATACCATTCTTTCGAGCCGGACTTTGCCCGCCGCAGCCCCGGTGTGTTCTCGGTCCTGGCGGAGATCGAGATGTGCCAGCGGATCGGCGTGCCCTACTACTACCTCGGCTACTGGATCGCCGGCTGCCCGGCCATGGCCTACAAGGCAAACTACCGGCCGTGCGAGGTCCTGGTGGGCGGGGCGTGGCGAAGCATGGT
>VGYL01000445.1 GCA_016872975.1 Planctomycetota bacterium | reverse complement strand
GGCGGAGGAGATCGAGCACGTGCTGGGCATCCGCCGCAACGAATGCTTCCACATCAGCGCCAAGACCGGCATCGGGGTGCGCGACCTGCTCGACGCGGTCTGCGAGCTGCTGCCGCCGCCCGCCGACCGCCGCCGCGAGCCGGCGCGGGCCCTGATCTACGACAGCCATTACGACGACTACCGCGGCGTGATCTGCTATGTCCGCGTCTTCTCCGGCGCGCTCAAGGTCCGCCAGAAGATCCGCCTCATGGGCGAAGGCACGAGCTACCTGATCACCGAGCTCGGCAAGTTCCGCCCGGAGATGCGGCCGGTCGAGCAGCTTGGCACCGGCGAGGTCGGCTACGTCATCGCCAACATCCGCAACCTCGGCGACGTGCGGATCGGCGACACGATCACCGACGACGCCCGCCCGGCTCCCGATGCCCTCAAGGGCTACAAGCCGCCCATGCAGATGGTCTTCTCCGACTTCTACCCGGGCAACAACACCGACTACCCGCGTCTGCGGGCGGCCTTCGACCGGCTGGCCCTCAACGACGCCAGCTTCTCTTTCGTGCCGCAGAACTCGCAGGCCCTGGGCTTCGGCTTCCGCTGCGGGTTCCTGGGCCTGCTGCACATGGAGATCGTCCAGGAGCGGCTGGAACGCGAGAACGATATCGATGTGGTCCAGACCGCCCCGACCGTTTCCTACGAGCTGCTCCTGCGCGACGGGACGGTCAAGCGGATCGACTCGCCCAGCGAGCTGCCCGACCGCACCATGATCGAGGAGATCCGCGAGCCCTTCGTCCGCCTGGAGATCATCACGACGACCGACACGATCGGCGGCGTGATGAAGCTCGCCGAGGGCCGCCGCTGCAAGCTGGTCAAGACCGACTACCTGAGCCCGACGCGCGTCCTGTTCGAGTACAAGGCCCCGCTGGCGGAGATCGTTTACGACTTCTACGACCAGATCAAGGGCATCAGTCACGGCTATGCGACGATGGACTACGAGTTCACCGGCTTCGAGGTGGGCGATCTCGTCAAGATCGACATCCTCGTCAACCACACGCCGGTCGAGGCCCTGTCGCTGATCGTGCACCGCAGCAACGCCGAGGCCCGCGGCCGCAAGCTCATCACCAAGCTGCGCAAATCGATCCCGCGCCATCAGTTCGAGATCCCGCTGCAGGTCGCCATCGGCGGCAAGATCATCGCCCGCGAAACGATCAAGGCCTACCGCAAGGACGTTACCGCCAAGCTCTACGGCGGCGACATCACCCGCAAGATGAAAGTCCTCAAACGCCAGAAAGAGGGCAAGAAACGCATGAAGAGCGTCGGCTCCGTGGAGATCCCGCAGGAAGCCTTCATGAGCATCCTCGACACCAGCGACTGATCGGCCTACGGCGTCAGGAGTTGGCCTGGTTCGAAGTTCCGCCTTATGAGTTTTGACGAACAAGTTCGGTAATGTGTAGGGTGGGGCTTGCCCCACCGCTTTCCTTGGGTCCGGCTACAACCACACGTTGCCTGGCGCGAGGCACATCGGCGAAATGACGGGTGCGGCGCGATTACCGGTTTTGTTCGTCAAAATTCATAAGGCGGAACTCCGAACGCCGGAAAGCGCCGTTCGCGGGCCTCCACATACGTTATCAAACCTGCTCGTCAAAGCCCATTCGTGCCTGGCTTGGGGCGGTGGTCTGCGACGGCGATGAGATGGTGCCTCGTGCGGAAGATCAGGCTGGCCCCGGCGATGGCCGGCGTCGCCATGCAGGTTTCGTCCATCTGGTTGACGCCCAGCAGCTTGAAGGCGGGCCCCGCCTGCACGACGTACACCGCGCCCTTCTCGGAGGTGAAGTAGATCCTTCCGTCTGCCGCGACCGGGGAGGCCGAGAACGCGGCGCCCTGCGGGTCGAGACTCTCCCGATACACCAGTTTTCCCGTTTCACACTCGAAGCAACTGAGCCGGCCCGCGTCCGAGCCGCAATACAGAAGATCCCCATAGACGATGGGTGTCGGAATGTAGTTCCCGCCTTTGGCGTAGCTCCAGGCGATATGCTCGTTGGCGGTCTCGTTTTCCTTCAGCGAGATATCACCCCGGGCGCCGAGACGGATCGCATAGAGCGGAGACATCCGCCCGTGAGCGTTGGTGACGTAGACCAGGCCGTGCGCCACGATCGGCGTCGGAACCGGGATGTCGCCGCCTCCGGTCATCCGCCAGATCTCCTTGCCGGTGCGGAGGTCGTATCCGCCGATGTGCTTGTACCCGTTGGCAATGATCTGGGGGTGCGGCGGGGCCGCATGGACGGTGGGCGTACCCCACGTCGGGACCTCCGTTCGCGGGGTCTTCCATAGCAGAGTCCCGTCCTTCAGGTCGAAAGCGGCGAGGAAGGAGTCTTTCTGCACGTCGCACTGCAGAATGACCATGTTCTCGTGGAGGACGGGCGAGCTGCCCCCGGCCCATTGGGCCGCCGGGCTGCGGTAGAAGCCCCAATCCAGGACGCCGAGGTCCTTCTGCCACAGGAGGTTGCCGCTCCGGTCGTAGCAGTACAGGCCCTCGGCGCCGAAGAACGCCACCACGCGGTCCCCGTTCGTGCAGGGCGTGGCGTTGGCGTGGCTGGACTTGGGGTGGCGTTTGACTTTCGGCTTGCCCCGGTAGGATTGCCGTTCCCACAGAATCGCGCCGGTGTTCCGGTCGAGGCAATAGAGGCGCCAGCGGAAAGGCTCCTCCTCGGTGACGGACTCGACATCGCCGTACATGCCGACCTTCAGGTTCGATTCCCCCTGGCTCTGGAGGGCCGTCGTGACAAACACGCGATCCTCCCAGACGACCGGAGAGGAATGGCCGAGACCCGGAATGGGAGTCTTCCAGAGGATGTTCCTGCCCGCACTGACGCTCCACTCCAGGGGGATTTTGCCGTCCGAGGCCACGCCGCCAGCCGCCGGCCCGCGGAACGAAGGCCAGTTCTGTCCGGCCTCCACGTGTGCGGCCATCACCAAAATCATGAGGCACAGGCTGAGCGCCTGATGTTTTGCCACGGTCGTGGCCCGACTCCTTCGGTTCATGGATCTCCGAAACATCGCTTGGGCTCCTTTCGTCACCGTGATATGGAAGAAGGTCGTAACCGGTCACTCCAGTATCCCGCGCCGCCCCGTAGGATTCAAGGCGAAAATACTCAACGATCCGCTCAAAGGCTAGTACCGCATTTCGCAAGTCCTGCGACTATAGGGTAGAGATTGCTTCGTCGCTGAAGCTCCTCGCAATGACATACTGTGGCACCCGATGTCATTGCGAGCGAGGCTCGCCGAGCGCGGCAATAATGTCATTGCGAGGAGCGCAGCGACGAAGCAACCTCACCATAGTTGCCGTACTTGTGAAACGCGGCACTAGCGCCTCTGCCGGGTGGCATCGCGAGTGCGAGCACCCGTGTGTCGCGAGGGCCTCAGGGGGTCCCCAACGCGAAAAGGCGTTGGGGAGTCCCTGGCCCTCGCTTCGAAGACGCTCGCGTCGCGGCTACGGATGGTTGTTCCGGTGCAGGATCTTGGCGCCTTCGAAGCCGTTGAATCGTGTGGACGAGGCGATACTGTAGGCGCCGATGTTCTCCGTGTACAGGTAGTCGCCGATCTGCAGATCGGCCGGAAGTTGCTCGGAGAGCGAGATCTTGTCGAAGCTGTCACACGTTGGCCCGACGACCGCGCAGACCTCGGTCGGGCCGGGCTGGAAGGCATGGAAATTGGGAATCCAGTGGTCGTAGACGACGCCGGAGAAGGTCTGGTAGACGCCGTCGTTGATGTGATAGAAGATCTTGCCGTCCCGCCGGGCCTTGCCGACGATCTCCGAGACCAGGACCGCGGCCGTCGCCACCATGAAGCGTCCCGGCTCGGCAATGATATCCACATCCGGCGGAAACAGCCGCGTGCACTCGGCGTCGATGACCTCGGCCAATTTCGCGAACTGCGGCACGCGGGCGTCATAGGGGACGGGGAACCCGCCGCCGATGTCCACGATCTTGATCGGGTGGCCGCGCCTGCGGGCGTCGTGCAGGATCTGCGACACGATATCCAGGGCGGCAGTGTAGTTGTCGAACGTGGTGCACTGGCTGCCGACGTGGAAGCTCAGGCCCTCGACGACCAGCCCCAGGTCGAACGCCCGCTCGATCAAGGCGCGGGCGTCGCCGGGCTCGGCCCCGAACTTGGAGCTCATCTCCACCTGCGAGCCGATGTCCGGGACCTTCAGCCGCAGCACGACGCCGGCGGTGTCGCAGTGCTCCTTGATCTTCGTGAGCTCGTCGGCGTTGTCGTAGGTCACGAGCGGCTTGTACCGCCGGATCTTGCGGAGGGTGTCCCGGTCCTTGATCGTATTGGAGAAGATGATCTTGTCCCAGATATAGAAGTCCTGGTCCTTCTCCTCGAAGTGGCGGATGTACTCGTAGACCTGCATGAACTCGTTGTAGGAGGCCACGTCGAAGCTTGCGCCCTCCTCGAACAGGGTCTTGATGATCTCCTGGTTGGAGTTCGCCTTGACGGCGTAATACGCCTGGACCCGCGGCAGGTGCTTCTTGAACGTGCGGTAATTCGCCCGAATCACCTCGTGATCGATAATAAACAGCGGCGTGCCATGCTCCCGGGCCAGCTTGAGTGCTTGTTCTCTCATGTCCTCACGATTCCGTATCAGACGATCTCGTAGGGTGTGCTGTGCACACCGTTTCCACCGATTCCATGTCAAAGGTGTGCACCGCACACCCTACCGGCGCTGCAGCCAACGCCGTGCGTCAGCCTGGTTTTGAATTTCGGATTTTGAATTTCGAATTTGTTTGGGATTTGGAGCTTTGAATCTGGAATTTCTCTTGAGCCTCAGGTTCCAAGCTGCCGGATGAGCGTCCTGAGTGCCTCGACTTCTTTATTGTTCTCCAGGTAAGACTTCGTCAGCTTCTCATGCAGCTCCGCCCCACGCTCATACAGCCTCTTGAGCTTCTTGGGCCGGGTGGTCTTGAGACAATAGGCGACCATCAGCGGCAACGCGGCGGTGACGTCCAGATATGCCGTCACGGTCTCCTCCAGTTTCGTCGGGTCGATCTTGCCCCAACTGGCGGCCTCGCTCGGCGGGGCGCCCGACAGCCCGCCCGTATCGGGCCGGGCGTCCGTCACGTTGATGTCGTAGTCCTGGCCGACCTCCGGGATCATCAGGACCTCCTGGATCTGGGGCTCGGTCTGGAGCATGAAGTTCTTCGGGCTGCCACCGCCGATCAGGATGACCGCGGTCTTGCCGTTCTCGTACCTCTTGGCGTTCAGGATGATGGCGGTCGAGTCGTTGACGTCGAGGCTGGGATTGATCTTGAGTTGGAACCGGTCCTGCAGGCCCGACGCCTCCGCCAGCAACTCCAGCCCGGCGACGTTCATCCCGATGGTGGAGTCGCCGGGTGAGGAGGTGAAGACCGGGATTCCGTTGCGGTAGGCCGCCGCCAGGATGCTGACCTGGCCCAGGCCGTTCTTCCGCTCATATTCGTCGAGGACCTTGCCCAGATGATGATAGAACTCCCGTGTACCCATCTCCTTCTGGAACTCCGGCCGGACGAGAATCCGCCGCAGCCGCCGGTCGGTCTCCATCAGGACATCTTCATAGTCGAACAGAATATCATAGATCCGCGTGATGCCCTTGTTCCGCAGGTCCACGTCATCGACGGTGTGGCTGCCCCGGTGCATCGGCAGGTTGAACGCGAAATGCAGATCGTGGTACATGTTGGCGCCCGTGGCGCTGAGCCAGTCCACGAACCCGTGATTCATCAAGGGGATCACCGCCGACGGTCCCAGTCCCGCCGGCGTCAAGGCCCCGGCCAGGCTCAGGCCGATCGTCACATCCTCCCGCGAGTACTTGTCCCGCAGCAGGTGGCAGGCGGCCCGCAGCCGGCCCCCGTTGTAGGCGTCCATGTTG
>VGYL01000444.1 GCA_016872975.1 Planctomycetota bacterium | reverse complement strand
GCGGACGACCGGGGCAATCAGCCAGTAGAACGGCGTACCAAACAGCCAGACCCAGGAGACCCACACGCCCGCCGCGCCGGCGGAGACCGTCTTGCTGACCACGCCGGCGGGGGCGCCCGGGTGCGTGCCGGAACCGAACGAATGCATGATCATCATGAAGGACCCGAATCGGCGGTTCCCCAGTAAATACCCTTCCTGATTCTCCGTGCCCCGCCGGCTCCACCATCCCAGGGCAAGCACGCCCAGCAGATAGACCGCCAAGACCGCCCAGATGGTCAGATCCAATCCCAGAAACTCCATCCTGCGACCTTTACCTAACGCGCTCGTGTCGAACCGATGACTGACAATACCCCCAATTGTAAAGAAAAAACGACAAGGCCCTACACGTAGTCTTTTGCAAAATATGAAAAAACAGTTATACTTTTAGACATCGGTTCCGAGCCCGTTGTTCTTGCTGGTGGACAGACCCATGCGTCATGTGGCCATTCTGGTCGAAACAGCCCGCGCGTACGGTCGCGGCGTGATACGAGGCATCGCACGCTATCATCGCGAACGGGGCCGCTGGTCCATCTACTTCCAGCCCCAGGGATTGGGCGACCCGCCGCCTCGATGGCTGCAGAAGTGGAAGGGCGACGGGATCATCGCCCGCATCGAGAACTTCGAGACCGCGCGCATCGTCAGCACCGTGGGGGTTCCCGTCGTGAATCTGCGCAGCACCTTGCCGCAACTGCCTTTTCCTTTCATTGGCGCAGACAACCGGGCCGTGGCCCGTCTGGCGGCGGCGCACCTGCTTGAGCGGGGCCTCAAGCATTTCGGCCTTTGTGGCTACCCCCGCGGGTACCATTCCGGATTTGCTGTGCGCCAGAGCGTCTTTCGTACCAGCATCGAACAGGCCGGATATCAGTGTCACGAGCTCATCTTGCCCCGCGGACGCATTCGTCGGCCTTCGTGGGAGGTGGAGCAGGACCGTATCGCGAAATGGCTCCTTTCGCTGCCGCACCCGGTGGGAATCCTGGCGACGAACGACGACTACGGCCTGCAAGTGCTCGACGCCTGTCGGCGCGCTGGACTGGAGGTGCCGGACCGGGTCGCGGTGCTCGGCTGCGAGAACGATGAATACATCTGCAACCTGTCGATCCCGCCGATGAGCAGCATTGACCTCAACAGCGAACGGGCAGGATATGAGGCCGCGGCCTTGCTGGAGCGACTGATGGCGGGCAAGCGTCCCCCCAAGCGGCTTCCCGAGATTGAGCCGCTGGGAATCGTACCTCGTCGCTCAACCGACGTCTTCGCCACCGACGATGCACGGATCCTCCAGGCATTGCGTTTCATCGGCAGCCATGCCTGTCGTCCCATCGCGGTCATGGATGTTGTCCGGCACGTGCCGGTGCCCCGCACGACACTCCAAATCCTCCTCCATAAGACGATCGGACGGACCATCCATCAGGAGATCCGGCGCGTCCAGATTGCCAGGGCCCGGGAGCGACTGTCACGGGCCAACGTCCCCATCAAACGCGTCGCCCTCGAGTGTGGATTCAAGAACGTGCAGTACTTCACGCGAGCGTTCCAGGCCGCCACGGGACACACCCCGGGCCAGTTCCGGCGCTCTCGCTGGCCCGACCCGGTCGAGATGTCATGACGAGGATCGGCTGACAGGATCGTATGGTGTTGATCAGGTTTTCTCGCTCCTGATCGTAGGGATTGTCCGACTGCCCCAAAGACCGCCACCGCCCCCGCGGACCTCCCAGGCAGCAACCTCGCCAATGAGCCCATCTTGCATCCGGCGTGTCGTCTCACGGGCGTCATGCTCACGCCGCCGCATGGTCTCCGACCCGAGCGCCAGTCCCTTCTTTCTGGCGATACTGTTGTAGGTGACGCTCCAGGCGATCCCCGAAAACGTCGACAAACACGACGGTACGCACACCTCGGTGGCCGCTCGGGGGCCTTCGCCAACATCTTCGATATGGGTAGGTATTCTTCGGTTGGCTGCACTTTCGTGGAACCCTCACCCGCTATTGCCGATGTGCGACAGAAACAGCCTGGAGAGAACCTATGAACCACCCACAGAACCACACCCGTCAGACGGAAGCCCTGACACACAGAGACAAAGAGTTTCTGCCCTGTCCCACCGTCATGACCGAGGACGAACTCATCCGCTTCCTCCGCATCCCCGAAATCAGCAACGCCGCCAACCACCGGCACGTCATCGAGAATCTCAAACGGGTGCACGGCCTGCCCCGGATCCATCTCTGCGGGAAGACCGTGTATCTGACAGATTCGGTGAAGCAGTGGCTTCAGCGTCATGTCACTTATGGCAACTGGCGATCCCGTCTGGTACAATGGGCTTGGACCAACCCAAGCCCTTGGCCAGCATCGGAAAGGAGGTAGATTATGAAAGAGCTGGTAAGGCTTAGGATGCGACCCTCGCGTGATGGAAAGTCCTTTCGGTACATGCTGGACTATGTGGGCCAGGACGGGAAACGACGACAGATCTCGCTCGGCCATGCGGACAAGCGTCAGGCTGAACGTCAAAGGCATGAGAAAGAACTGGAGCTACGGGTGAACATCGCCGATCCGATATCGATGAAGCTCACGGACTTCTTTCGTGATAGTCTCGCACGCACTAAGGGACAGGTTCGCGCAACTACTCTGAAGGAGACGGCAAAGTCGATGAACGACTTCATCGCGTGCGTGGGCGATATCGACATGCAAGAGGTTCGATACGAGCACGGCGAGCGGTTCATCCAGTACTGCTTGGACAGTGGACTCTCGGCCGGGACTGCCACCAAGAAGATCAAGCATATCAAGGACACCGACCATCGGATACTTCCGTTGACCGCGGACTTGGTGAAACTCCTGGTGGAACATCAGAGGGCTCAGCCAGAAGCAAACCCCTACGTCTTCGTTCCGACGGATCGATAGGAACTCATCCAGGAACTACGACGAAGCGGTCAGTGGACGGTGGAAAGAGGGCGATCACCGCTCTCGAAGTTCTGCCACCACTTCAACAAGATCCGGACGCAGGCTGGCATCGCGTCCGGCACGTTCCACGATCTGCGACGCACCTGTCTGAGCAACTGGCAGGAGCCGGCCCCACCCTGTTTTCCCCAGCGGGACCGCTGACCGACGGTGGAACCTCGGCGTCCAAAGCCATCCCGTGCCCCGGAGGGCACACCGGGGACAACAGGGCGGGGTGGGCTGCACCCCCTCTGGAAGACGGCCCATACGCGGATTCCTGCGGCAAGACCCTCTGACGAGCTTCGCTTTCTGGATTCCGGCTTCGTCCGCCTGTGCCCGGTCTCTTCTCCTTCCGGGCACGAGTGATCTTACTGGCGCACAGAACCGACGGGTCCACGCGAAGCGGCTCTCTCTCTGCCAAGGAGAACCACAACACCCCTCCCCTGAACCGCCTCTTCGAAACTCCGTGAGGAGGACCGGCATTTCGGGCTTCGCCTTCTGGAATCCGGGTCCGTCCGGCGGAACAGCCTCTATGGTGCGGAACTAAGGCTGGAGCCCGGATCGTGGGTTGTGCTCGGCGCGAGGCGTTTGGCCCGGCGCGGGCCGCGTTGTGGTGGGTCGGGCAGGAACAGACGCTCCTTGAGGATCGGGTCGTTGCCGTTCCACATTGCCAGCGCGAAACACAGGCGGCACCGGCGGTCCGTGATGCCGAGCAGGCCGTCCTCGCCCCAACGATAGACCCGGCTTCGTGCCTGCTCGTGCGGGAAATACTCCCAACAGGCGCCATCGTGCGAGTAATCCTCGCGGACGGTTCCCCATTGCCGCTCGGCCAGATACGGCCCCCAGCGCTTCCAGTTCCGCTCCCGGCGCGGAGCGCCGGTTCAACGTCGGGGTTCGGCCGGGTTTGGCCGGCGGAGCCTCTTCGTAGGTCGTGCGTCCCGGCACGACTCAGTAGCATGGGCGTCCCGCCCATGAGTACCACGAGCATCCTGCCCGTGGATGCCTTGACATTCATGGGCGGGACGCCCATGCTACTCACGGGCAAGATGCCCGTGCTGCGGCGAGCGAGGACGCTCGCCCTACGAGGACAGCAGGTCCGCCGCCGGATACCGGCCGCACGCCGTCCTGGGGTGTGGCCGGCTCGCGATTGTGTTTCCGGTGCGAGGGTGCTACCCTATGCGATTTACGATTTGCGATTTACGATTTGAAGACGAGCGCCCGGACGTGGCTGGGAAAGGGTAAGGGCCCGTATGACGAAACTGTTGCAGATGTACTTTCGAAGCTCTCTGGTTCTGCGGATTCTCATTGGTCTGGCGCTCGGCGCGCTGGTGGGGATTGCCTTGTGGTACGCCTCGCGCGGGGCGGAGCCGACGCCGGCCCAGAAGATCGTGCCCTACGTCCTGCCGTTCGGGCAGGTGTTCGTGCACATGCTGCGGATGATCGTGGTGCCGATCATCTTCTTTTCGCTGGTGGTCGGCGCTTCGAGTCTGCCGATCCGGCGGTTCGGGCATATCGGCGTGCGGGTCCTCGCCTGGTACCTGCTCACCTCCCTGTTGGCGGCCGTGCTGGGCACGGGCCTGGCCCTGACGATCAATCCGGGGTCCGGGTCCGACTTGGGCGGCTGGCAGAAGCTGGCCCAGCTCAAGATGCAGGAGGCCGACAGCCTGGCCAAAGAGATCCCCACGCAGGGGACGCTGGCGCAGATTCTGCTGAACCTGTTCCGCAACCCGTTCGAGGCCCTGGCGCAGGGCAACTTTCTGCCGATCATCGTCTTTTCGATTCTCTTCGGTCTGGCCATGCGGGTCCTGCTCGAGGCCGGCGATTCGGAGAAGGTGGCCCGTCTGAGACTGCTCGGCGATCTGCTCGAAGCGTGCCGCGACGCCATGTTCAAGCTGGTCGATTGGATCCTGGAGTACTCGCCCATCGGCGTGTTCGCCCTGACGGTCGTCAACTTCGGGCTCTACGGCCCGTCCATTGTCGGGCCGTACGTCAGCGTCACGCTGGGCGTGGTCCTGGGGATTGCCGGCATGATCCTGGTCGTCTATCCGGTGCTGCTGTGGCGGGTGACCCGCCATCAACCTTTCGGCGTCCTCAAACGCATCCGCGCGCCGATGATCATGGCGTTCATCACCCGCAGCAGTGCCGCAACCCTGCCGGTCTCGATCAAGACGGCCCGGGACAAACTGGGAATCCACAGTGAGCTCGTGAGCTTCTCGCTGCCCCTGGGCGCGACGATCAACATGGACGGCGTCTGCGTGCACCTGCCCATGTTCGCCATCCTCGCGGCCAACATGTTCGGCCTCCATCTCACCCTCGGCGCCCTGATCCTCCTCGTGGTGACCACGGTGCTCGCCTCCATCGGCGCCGGCGGCGTCCCGGGCGGCAGCCTCATGCTCCTGTTCATCATTCTTGAAGGCATGGGCCTCAGCGGCCCGCAGGTGGCGGTCATCGTCGCCCTGGCCCTCGGGATCAACCCGATTCTCGATATGTTCGAGACGACGAACAACGTTACGGGCGACCTGGTCTGCTCCTACGCCGTCGCCGCTGACCAGGGCCTCCTGGACGTGACCGTGCCGGGCAAGACCATCCCCGCGGCCTGCACACTCGACGATGCCTAAAACGCCTTCTGCTCGGTGCGGGCGATGATTTCGTTCTGGAGGTCTTGGCCGAGGTCCACGAAGTAGTCGCTGTAGCCGGCGACGCGGACGATCAGGTTCTGATATTCCTCGGGCCGAGCCTGGGCGCTGCGCAGAGTCGCGGCGTCCACCACGTTGAACTGGATGTGATGGCCGTCCAGGCGGAAGTAGGAGCGGATGAGGTCCTTGAGATTGTCCAGGCCGTCCTCGCCCTCCAGGACCTGGGGGTGGAACTTCATATTGAGCAGGGTCCCGCCGGTGCGGCCGTGGTCCATCTTGGCGACGGACTTGAGCACCGCGGTCGGG
>VGYL01000443.1 GCA_016872975.1 Planctomycetota bacterium | reverse complement strand
GGCGATCTCCTGGATGGCCTTGCGGCGGAGACGGAAGCGCGCCTCGACCCGCCGGGCCAGGACGCCGGTGTTCGAGCACGGGGCGTCGAGCAGGATTACGTCGAACGGTCCTGTCTGTCCCGGTTGCAGTTGCGCGTAGGGGACGATGGTTATGCTCCGCAGGCCGAGGCGGGTGAGGTTCTCTTGTACGCGATCCAGCCGCTCGGGATTGATGTCGGTGGCGATGATACGGGCGGCATCCCGCGTGGCTTCGGCGAGCTGCGTGGTCTTGGTGCCGGGGGCCGCGCACAGGTCCAGAATCGACCAGCCGGGCTGCGGGTTCAGGAGGCGCACCGCCTGCGAAGCGGAGAGGTCCTGGACGGTGAACAGGCCCTCGGCGAAACCGGGCAGTTGCGTCACCGCGTGGGGGCCGGCGATGCGGATCATCTCCGGCGCGTAGAAGTCAAGTGCGGCTAGTCCGTTGGGTGCCCGTGAGGGCAGATCGGGGCACGGGAGGGCCGCTCCTTTGTCGTGGGGTCCTTGTGGCCCTGCCTCCACGGGCGGGACGCCCGTGCTACTGGGACCCCAAACGCGATTCATCGCGTTTGGGAACCCACTCATGGGCAGGATGCCCATGCTACGAAGATGCCTGCTGTCGTCGCTCAAGACGGCCGGCTCGGCCTGAACGCCGGCCTGTTCGAATCGGTTCAGCAATTCCCCGGCCGTGGTGCGCAGCGGGTTGACGCGGATGTACAGACTCGGTCTTCGGTTGCAGGCCAGGCAAATCTGACAGGTCCAGTCCGGCCCGAACTCGGCGATCCACTCACCCACGAGCCACGGCGGCAGCGAGAAGCACGTGCTCAGGTACATCTGTAGAGACGCGGCCGGGTCCGGCAGGAAATCCGTGTCGAACTGGCAGCCGGTTTGCGGGGTTTGAATGAGCGTTTGCCTGGGGCTCGCTTGGGTCAGATCGATCTGACGACCCACGATGTGCCGCGCAACCTGGCGCAGGACCGCGTTGACGAAGCCCGTCTGCTTCTTGCCGGCGGTTGCCTCCACGTTGCTCACCGCCTCGTTGACGATCGAATAGACCGGTGTGGCGGGGTGGTAGGCCAATTCGTAGACGCCGATCCGGAGAATGCTCAATAGGGCCGGGGCGATGCGCGAGGTCGGCCGGCCGGAGAATTGGGTGATCACCGCGTCGAGAGCATCGAGGTTGCGCAGCGTGCCGTAGACGAGGTCGGTGGCCCGCTGTCTCTCCTCGGTCTGGCTCAGCAGACGGTCGAGCAGGGGGCCGGCGTACTCACGGGCAGGGTCGAGATCCCGCAGCACCTGGGCCGCTATCATTCGAGCCGATTTGGAATCAGGGCGGGCTATGTCTTGCTCCTGAAGAAACATGGACGAACACGGACCTTCACCGACGTTCACGGACGGCTTCTTCCGTGTCCGTCCATCTATTCTTCTTGTATCCGTGTCAGCCGGTCGCCGGGCCGGACGTGCCAGCCGTTGACGAACGCGTCAAAGCTCATCAGCCCGGACCCGGCGGGTTTGAGCTTTTCGATCCGCAACCGGCCTGCGCCGCACACGACGTGGCGCTCGTGATCGAACGTCCCCGGTGGGGCAAGCCCCACCCTACCCGTCTCGGGCACGGCCTCCGCCAGCGCCAGGACCACGCGCGTCGCCTTCTGCGTCCGCGCGGAGGTGAAGGACGCCGTGGCGCCGGGCCAGGGCCAGAAGCCGCGAATCCTGCGGGCCAGGACCTCCGCCGGCTCGTGGAAATCCAGGAAGCCGTCGGTCTTCTTCAGCTTCGGGGCGAAGGTCGCCTCGGCGTCGTTCTGTTTCGTGTAGGTCGCCGTGCCGGCTTCGAGGGCGGCCAGCGTCTCCAGCAGCAGCGGGGCGGCCAATTGGGCCAGGCGGTCGTGCAACTCGCCCGCCGTTTCCTGCGGCCCGATCTCGGTCCGCACCTGGGCCAGGATGTCGCCCGCGTCGATTTTGTCCGCCAGGGTGATGATGCTGTTGCCGGTCTGAGTCTCGCCCCGGACAATCGCCCAGTTGATCGGGGCGGCCCCTCGATATTCCGGCAGCAGGGAGGCGTGGACGTTGATCGCCCCTTTGGGCGGCAGGGCGACCACCTCGGGGCCGATCTTCTGGCCGAAGGCGATCACGACGATCACCTCCGGCCGGCAGGCCGTGATCTGCTGCATCACCTCGGGCAGATTGATGTTGGCGGTTTCGACGAAAGGCACACCCTGCTCGCTCGCCCACTGCGCGGCGGGCGTCGGTTGCGGCTGGCGGCCGCGACCGGCCGGATGGGCCGGCTGCGTCGCGATCAGGCAGAGATGATGCGCCGACGCCTTCAAGGCATCGAGACAAGGAATCCCAAACTCCCCACTGCCGAGATAAACCAGGTTCATGGCCAATTCCGGACCGCGGATTTCGGATTGCAGATCAGCGGCAACGCCCATCTTCGACCCGCCATCCGAAGTCCGCAATTCTCCTACGTGCTTTCCTGTTGGTCCGCCAGCTTCTTGAGCTGCCGCCGGTGAGCGATCCGGGCGGCCTCGCTCATGCGGTTGACGATCACCGTGCCCTCGATATGGTCGTACTCGTGCTGGAGGCAGCGGGCGTAGAGGCCCTCCGCCTCCTCCGTGAACTGCCGGCCGTCGAGATCGGTGGCGGTGACGGTGGCCTTCTTGTAGCGGCGGATCTTGGCCCAGATGCCCGGCACGGACAGGCAGCCTTCTTCCACCTCGTCGAGGTCGCCGTGGGCCGTCACGGTGGGATTGACATAGGCCCGGGCATCCTCGCGCTTGCCGCTGAGGGAGACGATGAACAGCCGCAGCCCCACGCCCGCCTGCGGCGCCGCCAACCCGATCCCCTTTTTTTCGACGAGGAGATCCTTCATCTTCTCCACCAGCCGGCGGATCTCGTCGTCGATCTGTTCCACCGGCGTCGCCCGCCCCCGCAACACCGTGGCCGGGTAATACGTCATCTTGCACCTATCTACGTCAATCTGGCTCATCGCATCAAGCCTTCCTCGACCATACCTCTAACTTATCCATCAGGTATCCAAACGACCGGTTCTTGCCCTTCGCCGTCTCTATCTGAAAACGCCTCAGGATCTCATCCATGAACTCAACGATCGAGTCATACCGCGCGGGCAGCAGGCTCTCGAACTGCTCTTTTGTAAGATCGTTCGTGTGGCGGTGGCGATTGGGTGAAATGCCGAAGTCCTGGCGGCTATTGTCGTCCAAGCCGGCCAAGTACCAACCCTCGATCTCTTTCACCACCACAATCACCCAAGAAGAGTCGATTCGTTTCTTGTAAGTCCCGGTCAACTCCTCTTTCCTTGCCGTTATGCAAGGACAAGTGTCGATATCCTTCAGGAAGAGGTAGTCAGCCTTCCCATCCTTAACGGACTTGAGAGCCCTCATCACATCGTCCCTGGACCTCTGGGCGTATCGCCACGGGCGCACAACGGCGTAGCGCTTCTCAAGAATCGGCTTTATCACCGCGCTGAAGAACCGCACATCTTTGTCACCCTCGAGGAATACGTATATACATCCGTTCATGATTCTATATCGCAAGAGCATCCTGAACGAACAACTCATCGAGACCCAACTCATTCTTGAGAAACACCCTCACCATCTCCTTCTCGGCCGGCCGGGAGATCGTGGAGTACCCTTCCTTGTCCCTGGCGATAAGCAACAGGTTCTCCACCCCGGCGTGTCTCACGACTTCCGGGCTGTGCGTTGTGATGATGATCTGTTTGTTCCTGGAAGCGTCCTCCATTAACCTCATCAGTCCCGAGATCAGATGCGGATGAATACTTCGCTCCGGTTCTTCAATGATGATCACATCTTTGTCCTCGAAGAACAGTGCGGTGATAAGGGCGGCAACGGCGACGGTCCCATCCGACAGGAGATTGGCAAGGAGGCTGTCCTCATAGTACTCCTCGCGCAGCTTCAAGAGGAGAGATAGTCCCAAGAAGTCCTCTACCCCAATCTCAACAGCGAATGGCAGCATGTACCTCAGGAGATTGTGGAAGGCGCGAGTCTTCTCAGGATCAGCCAAGATACTCCTGAGGACGAGGGCAAGGTTCTCACCGTTTCGCTCAAGGGACGCCCTCCCCGCTTTGCCATGCGGCCTCTTGACCTCATGCGGCTCTATATCGTACACGCCTACCCCCCCAAAGGGATTGTCCAGCAATCCCGCGAAACCAAAAAAGCGCATGCGTATGAGCAAGGCATTTGCCGTCCACCTCTCGACAATAGCCGAGAACTCGTCCATGTGGTGGAAGGGTGTGGAAAGCCACTGATCGTTTGTACTCTTGATGCGATCGACCAAATCCTGCGGACCAATTTCGACCTTCCGTTTGCCGTCGGACATCAGAATGTCCACTTTCATATCCGTGGTTTCATCACCTAGCACTATCCTCATTCTCTCCGTAAAACGGTCATCTTTGACAATTGCTCCGTCGTGCGGACTCCCGAATTCGATACTGAAGCCGTAAGTCGTCTCGTACACCTGAACGTAAGACAGTGTCCCGTAACTCATCTGGTGATCAGATGTTGCGCGCATTCGCAATGGTTCAGAGGAACCGAGTCGCTTGTTCAAGATGGATTCGGCGCCACCGTGCAAGGAGACCACGTCGTTCAGATCGTCCCGCTCAAGAGCCCTCAAGAACCGGAAGATCTCCACGAAGTTCGACTTGCCGGAGGCGTTGGCGCCTACGATGACGTTGAACCGGCCCAGGTTCAGGTCGAGGTCCTTGAAGCTTTTGAAGTTCGAGACCTTAATGTTCGTGATGGCCATGGGTGCACCCCTTACTGCTCGTCGAATTCGTTGCGGGCGAAGGTGTTGCCGAGATAGCTCTTGCGGACGAGCTCGTTGCGGACCAGTTCGGCCGGGGGGCCGGCGCCGATCACCTTGCCGTGATCGATGATGTAGGCCTTGTTCACGACCTCCAGGGTCCGCTCCACGTTGTGATCCGTGATCAGGATGCTGACGCCGGAGGCGACCAGGCGGCGGATCTCCCGCTGCAAGTCCTCGACGGCGATGGGGTCCACGCCGCTGAAAGGCTCGTCGAGCAGGATCAACGACGGATCGGTCACCATGGCGCGGGCGATTTCGAGCTTGCGTCGCTCGCCGCCGGAGAGGAAGCGGCCGTGGCTCCTGGCTACTTCCGCCAGGCCGAACTGCTCGATCAGCATGTCGGCCTTGCGGTTGCGCTCGCGGCGGGTCAACGACATCGTCTCGAGGATCGCCAGCAGGTTGTCGCGGACGCTGAGCCGCTGAAAGATGCTCGGCTCCTGCGACAGGTAGCCGATACCCAGCCGGGCCCGCTTGTACATGGGCAGCCGCGTGATCTCGCGGTCGTCGAAAATCACGCTGCCCTGGTCCGGGGTGACCATGCCCATGATCATCCGGAAGGTGGTCGTCTTGCCGGCCCCGTTGCGGCCGAGCAGCCCGACGATGCTGCGCTGCTCGATCGTCAAGCAGACCTCATTGACCACCGCCCGGCCGGCATAGCGCTTCACCAGCTTGTGCGCTTCAAGAAGAGTGATACCCGTCAACATGCACCTCGATTTCATCGCCTGTCAATTACCGCATTATAACCGTGCCCCCGGGCGAGGCAACCGGGATTTGGGGGCAGCAGGGCGAACGCCAAGTCGCTCGACCGGCCTCCTCTATGTCATTGCGAGGAGCGCAGCGATGAAGCAATCTCCGTTCGTGGCCCGGGAGATTGCCTCGCTTCGCTCGCAATGACATGCGGGGGGATTGCCCTGACGACTTTGCGTTCGCCCTGGGGGGCCGGGCCGCCGGGGGCGCGCGTGTGTGAGATTTTTTTCTGGCGCCCTGTTACTCCTTTGTTTACAGTGACTTATGAACCTTTTTGGAAAGGAGAATAAGTCATGGACGGTAAACAGGTAAGTGCAGAGGAATTGAAGCA
>VGYL01000442.1 GCA_016872975.1 Planctomycetota bacterium | reverse complement strand
CGTGAACACAAGGGCCGGGCCTCGGCACCGGGCAAGATCCTGTCGCAGCCAGTCGAGTTCGTGGGCCGGGAGGTTCGCATCTTTCCAATCGAAGTCGCCGTGGTCGTAGTCGCGGCCGTCGGAGCGGTAGTTGGCATCAAGCACGATACCGTGCAGACCCCGCACATCGAAGGAATAGTAGCTTCGGCTCGCGTCGATGCCCGTGTTCTCCACCCGCGACAGGAACTGCCCCTTCGAGATACTGTCCATATCGTGATTGCCGAGGACATGGTACCTGCGTCCGTGGAACCGGCCGAAGACAGCTTCCACGCTCTGGAGGTGGGCGAGCGTCTTCTCTTCGACGGGCGGCCGGTTCTCGTCCTTGAAATCTCCCAGCTCAATGAGAAAGTCCACGCGCGCGGCGTTCATGCGGTCCACGCATTCAGCCAGCTTGTCCAGCGACTCGCGGTAGAAACGCGTGCCGGCGGGATCGGCATCGGCATAGTGGCAGTCCGTGACCATGCCGAAACGCACCGGCCGTCGGCCTCGGCTCGACAGATTCCCGGGTGTGCAGGACAGGGACGCGAGACCGGCCCCCGCCGCACAGCGCAAGAAGGTACGACGAGTGATGATCCACGATGAGCCACGCGGGCGGTTGCCATCCACCATTTCCATCTCCTCAGTGTGCCAATTACTGACAGGCCCCATCCAGCGCGTTCGTAGTGACGCCGCCAGGCGTTCCGTCGCATGGGCGCGAGCGCCCATGAGTATCACGGGCGTCTCGCCCGTGGCAGGCAGAACCAGAATGGCCTGCGATTCATGGGCAGGATGCCCATGCCACGTTGCCCTTGCGGGCACATGGCTGACAGAATCCGTTACCACCCAACTTGTCAGGTCAGTCGGAGTGCCTCGCCGCGCATCGGCAGGGAGCGCAGGCGAACCCCGGTCGCTGCAAAAACGGCGTTTCCGACGGCCGGGGCGAGGGCAATGATCGGTGTTTCGCCGCCGCCGGCCGAGGGGATGTCCGTCTTATTGACCAGGTGCACGTCGATCTTGGGGACATCCTGGAATCGGGGGACGCGGTAGCCGCCGAAACTGGCGTTGAGGATCCTGCCGTTCTCGAACTGGATCTCCTCGCTCAGCGCGCCGCCCAAGCCCATGAGGATGCAGCCCTGCACCTGCGAGGTGAGATTGGCGGGGTTCTGGATGGGGCCGCACTCGAAGGCCTCACAGACCTCGCGGACCTTGATCTCGCCCCGACTGCGGTCGATGGCGACCTCGACGCAGGCCGCCACGACGGAGTTCTTCTCCGTCCCGCAGGCCAGCCCCACACCCAGCTCCGGCGTGACCTTCTTGCGGCGCTCGGTCCAGTTGAACTGCTTCGCGGCGGTCTCCAGGACCGTGCGGATTCGCTGGTTCTCCAGGTGGGCCAGGCGAAAGGCCAGGGGATCGGCCCCGGCCGCCGCGGCCAATTCGTCCATGAACGACTCGCGGGCAAAGTTGTTGCCCGTCGCCGCCAGACACCGGTACGCCCCCTGAGCCAGAGGCGAACTGGAGCCGACGGACAGGATGCGAGTGTTCGGGATACTGTAGGGCGTGTCGATGGCGGCTCCGCCGGCATTGATATTGGTGAAGTCCCACGCGGTCAGTGAGCCGTTGGCGCCGAGTCCGCCTTGGCACTCGATAACCGCCGCCGGACGGAAGTAGGCCCAGGTGAACTCCTCGGCCCGCGTCCAGCGGACCGAGACCGGCCGGCCGGCCGCCTTGGCCAGGCGAGCCGCCTCCAAGGCCGCATCAGGGTTGTGCTTGCCGCCGAACCCGCCGCCCATGTCCGGGATGATGGCCCGGACCCGGTCGGCCGGCAGGTTGAACAGCCGCATCAGATCCCCTTTGGCCCGGTAGGGGCCGTCACAGCCCGCCCACACCGTCAACTTGCCGTCACTCCACTCGGCCACCGCCGCCCGCGGCTCCATCGGCGTATGCTGAATATAGGCCAGCGTGTACGTGGCACTGAGGGTCTTGGTCGCCTCAACGAGGCCTTTCTCCAGCGAGCCCCGCGTGTTCGGCCGAGCCCGGTCCATCTGGGCGCGTTCTTTCAGATACGCATGGATATTCTTGCTCGACGCTGGATGAGAAGCCGTCTGCCAGGAGGCCGTCCTGGCCGCCGCTTCCAGCGCCGCCGTGGCCTGGAACAGGGTCGGCGCCGCGAAGCCTACGAAATCGCCCTCCCGCAAGACCACGACATCCTTCATGGCCTTGGCTTCGGAGAGGTCGATGGACGAGAGCCGGGCCCCGTACGACGGCGGGCGCAGGACGCAGCCATAGAGCATATTCGGACGCCGGATGTCCGAAGGAAAATGGTGCGCCCCAGTCACCAGGTCGCGGCTGTTCGCTCGGACCGCCGAACTGCCCATCACCTTCCAGTCGTCCACCGAGGTCAGGGCGACATCGGACCGAATCGGCTGTTGGAAGGCCTCCGCAACCTCTTTGGAGTTGGCAAGGTCCGCGTAGGTGAACTTCTGGCTCGTCGCTTTGTTCGTGATGGCCCCCTCGCGCACCTCCAGCGCGCCGGCGTCCACCTGCCACTGCCGGGCGGCAAAACGCGTCAGCAACTCGCGGGCGGTCGCGGCGGCCTGGCGCATTGGGGGCACATTCCCCGGCGTGGTCCGGCTGCCGGCGGTAATGCCGTCATCGGGCACGAAGTCCGTGTCGGCCATGACGATGCGGATTCGGTCGAAGGAGACCCGCAATTCCTCGGCGGCCGCCTGCGAGAGCTGGGTCCGCGCCCCCTGGCCCTCCTCGACCTTGCCGCTCATAACAGCGACAGCGATGGTGCCGTCGGCGTTGAGGTACAGCCGTGCCACGACCGGCATGCCACCCCCGCCGCCACCGCCGCCGCCCCGCCGCTGGCCCCAGGAGAGCGAGTCGGTCACGGTGATGAGCAGGCCCGCGCCCAGGGCCTGGACGAAGGTCCGCCGGCTCAGGGCGAATTCACCCTCCAGGGCTGCGGACAGCTTCGGAGACTGCGGTCTACTGTTCTTGCTTGAGAGCTTCTCGGCCATGTCTCTTACCTCCGCATCTTCTCGGCGGCGCGACGGACGGCGTTCTGGATCTTCACGTAACCGTTGCACCGGCAGATATTTCCGTTCATCCCCGCGACGATCTCTTCATCCGTGGGGTTGGGTGTCTGTTGCAGCAAGGCGACCGCCGAGAGGATCATGCCCGGCGTGCAGTAGCCGCACTGCATGGCCCCCTCCTCGAGAAACGCCTCCTGAACCGGATGGAGCCGATCGCCCTGGGCCAGTCCCTCGATGGTCGTAATGCTCTTTCCGTCGGCCAGGGACACCGGCGTGACACAAGACAGGACCCGCCGGCCGTCCATCAGGACGGCACACGCCCCGCACCGGCCCTCGCCGCAGGCGTACTTGGCCCCGGTCAGATGCAGATCCTCCCGGAGAACGTCCAGCAGCGGGCGCTGCGGATCGGTAGTGACGGTCCGCTCCACGCCGTTGACCGTCAGGGCAACCGTAACATCCATAAGCTACCTCCCTTGAACCAAGACCTTGACGCAGGGCCGAAAAACCTGCATTGCCATGTACCGGCCCCCATTGTACCCGGCCTGGCCGGCATGGGATAGCCTTTGTTGGACTATGGAAGACGCGGCGTAGCATGGCACCGTACGAGACCGCAGCCCGGCCAGGAAGCCTGTCCGGGTCTTCTTTGCCCCCCCCATCGCACAGGAATCTCATAAACCTTTCTTTGCCAAAGGTTTAGCGCCGGTTTGCGGTCTATGGGATGGTTCTGTCGAAGGCAGCTCACTTTCCAAATTCGGCGGCGATGTAGCTGCGAATGGGGCACAAACAGGCGGGCAGATTCCCGTAAGGAAGGGAGAATTGGCAATTTCGGGAGTCCGGCTCCAGGCATTCGAGAAACCCCGAGGCCCCCGCCCTTCTCACCTTGCCGAGGCAGGTAAATCCGGACTTGCAGCAGAGGAACTCCTTGGGGCATTCGAGCCCGGCCTTGAGCTCCTCGATCCGACTGGCGTGTTCCTGTGTGAGTTCCACGAGCACCTCTCCATATCGTGCCGATTCCCAGGCCGCACTGGCTGACCGCAAGTAAGGACGCGGCAACTCTGCCTATTATTGCAGTGGCCCGCCGCAACCGACCGGTTGCACAAGAGCCGTGAAAAGTGGCAAAATCGCGCGCCCTGGAGGCCGAAAAGGCATGCCGGACGCAGAATATGCCCTGTTCGGGGAATGCCGCGAATGGCGGACCCGCAATTCTGACTGGAGATTCCCATGTATGCCGTGTTCGGAGTTCCGCGTCTACGCGGGTCAGACAGTTCGACCCTCCTCTTTCCTTCCGCATTCAGGAAGGTAGAGCCGGCTGCGCCGGAAGACTCTTAGAACCGCCTAATGAGTTTTGACGAGCAAGTTCGGTAATCAAAGCCCGGCCACGGGCGCTCTTCGTAGGGCGAGCGTCCCCGCTCGCCGAAGATGTCGTGCGAGGACGCACGACCTACGCGGAGAACGGTTCGCGCGGCCATTACCGAACTTGTTCGTCAAAACTCATAAGGCGGAACTCCGAACACTGCCTCCTCGGTTTGTCACACCGGTTTGGCGTTGCGCAGGAGATCGACGGCGATGCCCAGGCCGGGGCCGGTCGGGACATTGATGGCGCCGTCTTTGAGCCGCAGGGGCGGGTCGTACCAGGGGCCGGTCTGTTCGAGGCTGCCCTTGTACTCCTGGAACGGGCCCATGTTGGGCGTGAAGGAGGCAAACTGGAGGACATCGACATAGCCGACGCCCTCGCCGGACATGTGGGGGACGATCGTCATGCCTGCCCGGGCCGCCATGCGAGCGATCCGGGCGGCACGGATGAAGCCGCCATTGTAATGAAGGTCCGGCTGGACGATCTGGACGGCGTCGTGGTGGATCATCCAGCGGAAGCGGTGCATGCTCGTCTCCTGCTCGCCGCCCGCGACGGGGATCTCCAAGGCATCGGCTACCTGCTTCGTCTCTTCAAGGTGGTCGAAGGGGCACGGTTCCTCGAACATAGCGCTGCCGTGGTCCTGAAGCAGCTTGCCGATCTCGATGCCCTTGGGGGCATCGTACGAGCCGTTGGCGTCGGCGTAGATGGCGACCTTGTCGCCCAGGTGCTTGCGGACGAGCCGCGCGAGGCCCTCCGTACGTCCGGGCATGGAGTCGGCGTTATTGCTCATGCGGCCGCCCACTTTGAACTTCACGGCCCGCGCACCGGTCTGCTCGATGTGCTTGGCCAGGACTTCCACCTCCTGTTCGGGCGTGGTGTGGCGATTGCCGCTGGCCATGTAGATCGGGACCTCCCGGCGGATCACTCCGCCGAACAGCTCCCCCACCGGCCGGTGGGCGATCTTACCCAACAGGTCCAGGATGCTGAACTCGACCCAGGCGATGCAGCACCAGAAGGCCACGCCGGAAAGCTTGTAGTTGCTGTTGTGCACGTAGACCCCGTCGAGCAGCGATTCGATCTGCCGGGCGTCTTTGCCGACGAAATACGGAATCACCAGTTGCTGGAGCATGGGATACAGGTACTTCGCACGGCCGTTGGTCACGGCGATCCCTTCGGCCCCATCGGTGGACCGGGTGCGGACGAAGTAATTCCTCTGGTCTCGCAACAGCTCAATCGAGGCGATGTGGACCGGGGCCGTGAACGAATCCAGCTTGAGGATGGGCGATGCCGCGGCCCGATCCAACTGTGCCAAAGTGGGCCTGGCCCCCTTCTCGCCAGCACGCCCGGGCGCCGCGGCGCAGCAACTCAGACCGACAGCGGTTTTCACGAAGGCGCGACGGTTCAGTTTCATCCTGGCTCTCCGAGATCAAGTATGGGCTTCGTTTGTGACCAGACGACGCTTCCCTATCATAGCAAACCTTCGCGTGGCTGTCATGCAGGCCGTCACCACTCGTTGGTAGTGTG